>NZ_MJIQ01000052.1:0-102325 GCF_001878775.1 Acinetobacter sp. AR2-3 | reverse complement strand
CAATTGGCATAAGGAATGGAAGGTCAATTGCACGCTCTGGCTCTGGAATGTAAGAGTCAAGTGCTTCAACAAGCGCAACTACCGCTGGCTCGCCGTATTGGCTGTCATCACCGTTAAGCGCAAGAAGAGCAGAACCACGAATTACTGGAGTGTCATCACCCGGGAAGTCGTAAGTAGAAAGAAGTTCACGAACTTCCATTTCAACTAGCTCAAGAAGCTCTTCGTCGTCTACAAGGTCGCATTTGTTCAAGAATACAACGATGTAAGGTACACCTACCTGACGAGAAAGCAGGATGTGTTCACGAGTCTGTGGCATAGGACCATCAGTCGCAGCACACACAAGGATCGCGCCGTCCATCTGAGCAGCACCAGTAATCATGTTTTTAACATAATCGGCGTGACCCGGGCAGTCTACGTGAGCGTAGTGACGAGTTGGAGAATCGTATTCTACGTGTGAAGTATTAATTGTAATACCACGTGCTTTTTCTTCTGGTGCAGAGTCGATTGCAGCGTAGTCTTTCGCTTCGCCACCGAATTTCTTCGCACATACAGTTGCAATTGCAGCTGTTAAAGTTGTTTTACCATGGTCAACGTGACCAATTGTGCCCACGTTAACGTGTGGCTTATTACGTTCAAACTTAGCCTTAGCCATGAGATCTTCCTTTTTAAACTACTCATGCAGGATCACTGCATGAGCACTTGGGTTTAACTATGAATTAGTTTGGGCTTATAGTAATCGAAAGATTACTCGTCGTCACCTTTTTTACCGCCAGATTGGAACTTAGAAATGATGCCTTCAGCCACGTTACGTGGAGTTTCAGCATATTTAGCAAATTCCATAGAATAAGTCGCACGACCTTGAGACATAGAACGCATAGAAGTTGCGTAACCAAACATCTCAGCCAATGGAACTTCAGCACGAATGGCTTTAGTACCACCAGGAAGATCGTCCATACCCTGAACCATACCACGACGACGGTTTAAGTCACCCATGATATCGCCCATGTAGTCTTCTGGAGTTTCTACTTCAACTTTCATGATCGGTTCAAGAAGGATAGGATCCGCTTTCATGAAACCATCACGGAAGGCATAAGAACCCGCCATTTTGAACGACAATTCGTCAGAGTCGACGTCATGGTAAGAACCATCAAACAATGTCGCTTTAATGCCAACTACTGGGTAGCCAGCCAAAACGCCATTCTTCATACGTTCTTGAATACCTTTGTCAACCGCGCCGAAGAATTCTTTAGGTACAACACCACCTACAACTTCTTCAACGAATTCGTAATCTTTTTCAGACTCAGGATCCATCGGTTCTAAACGTACATATACGTGACCGAATTTACCCTTACCACCTGTTTGACGTACGAATTTACCTTCTTGCTCAACAGACTTTTTGATCGTTTCACGGTAAGAAACCATTGGCTTACCAATGTTAGCTTCAACACCGAATTCACGCTTCATACGGTCAACAATGATGTCAAGGTGAAGCTCACCCATACCAGCAATAATCGTTTGACCTGATTCTTCGTCTGTACGAACGCGGAATGATGGATCTTCCTTAGCTAAACGCCCTAAAGCGATTGACATTTTTTCTTGGTCAGCTTTAGTTTTTGGTTCAACAGCCAATGCAATTACTGGCTCTGGGAATTCCATACGCTCAAGTGTGATGACATTTTTCTCATCACAAAGTGTATCACCTGTAGTTACATCTTTAAGACCTACACATGCCGCGATGTCACCCGCACGAATTTCTTCAACGTCTTGACGATCGTTCGCGTGCATTTGCACGATACGGCCGATACGTTCACGCTTAGCTTTCACTGGGTTATAAACAGAGTCACCTTGTTTAAGTACACCAGAATAAACACGTACGAATGTCAAGTTACCCACGAACTTGTCGTTCATAATTTTGAACGCAAGTGCGGAGAACGGAGCTTCGTCAGATGCTTCACGAATCGCTTTAGTTTCAGCTTTATCGTCAAGAACACCTTCGATCGCTTTAACTTCTGTAGGCGACGGCAAGAATTCAATTACAGCATCCAACATACGTTGAACACCTTTGTTTTTGAATGCTGTACCACAAAGCATCGGTTGAATTTGACAAGCCAAAGTTTGGACACGTAGACCAGCAATGATATCTTCTTTAGAAAGATCGCCTTCTTCCAAGTACTTGTCCATGAGTTCTTCAGAAGCTTCTGCAGCCGCTTCCACCATGTTAGTACGCCATTCAGTAGCAGTATCAACTAGCTCAGCTGGAATCTCGCCATATTCGAACTGCATACCTTGAGATGCTTCATCCCAAATGATCGCTTTCATTTCGATTAAGTCGATAACGCCTTGGAAGTTTTCTTCAGCGCCGATTGGTACAACGATTGGCACTGGAGAAGCGCCTAAACGAGTTTTCATTTGCTCAACAACACGGAAGAAGTTTGCACCTGTACGGTCCATCTTGTTCACGAATGCTAAACGAGGTACTTGGTATTTGTTCGCTTGACGCCATACAGTTTCTGACTGCGGCTGAACACCACCTACAGCACAGTAAACCATACATGCACCGTCAAGAACACGCATAGAACGCTCAACTTCGATCGTGAAGTCAACGTGTCCCGGGGTATCAATTACGTTGATACGGTGTTCAGGGAATTGCTTAGACATACCTGACCAGAATGTAGTTGTCGCAGCAGAAGTAATGGTAATACCACGTTCCTGCTCCTGTTCCATCCAGTCCATTGTTGCTGCACCATCATGCACTTCACCGATTTTGTGAGATACACCTGTGTAGAACAAAATACGTTCTGTAGTCGTGGTTTTACCAGCATCAATGTGCGCAGAAATACCAATATTACGGTAACGAGAAATTGGGGTTTGACGTGCCATGATTTCTTGCATTCCTAAATTTTGTTGTTTAAAACAGGACGCTTTAAGCTGCATAGCAACTTAAAGCGCTTTGGTGACAGAACCATGACGGTCTTATCACCCTCCTGAATAGGGCCTGTTTTATCTGCTTAGAAACGGTAGTGAGAGAATGCTTTGTTGGCTTCAGCCATACGGTGCACATCTTCACGTTTCTTAACCGCAGCGCCTTTGCCTTCAGATGCATCAAGCAACTCGCCAGCAAGACGTAAAGCCATAGTTTTTTCAGAACGCTTAGCAGCAGCATCTACTAACCAACGCATCGCTAGAGCAGTACGACGGGATGGGCGTACTTCCATAGGAACTTGGTATGTAGCACCACCAACACGGCGTGCTTTTACTTCGACCATAGGACGAACTTTTTCAAGAGTAGTCTCGAAAAATTCAACTGGGTCTACTTTAGATTTTTCTTGAACGCGGTCTAAAGCACCGTAAACGATACTTTCAGCAATAGATTTTTTACCATCTTGCATTACGTGGTTCATGAATTTAGCGATTGTTTGGCTGCTGAACTTAGGATCCGGAAGGATTTCACGAGCAGCGACTACGCGACGTCTTGGCATTTTAAACTACCTATAAAGATGACACTTCAGGTTTATCCAGCATGAGTACAAAGTGTCATGTACTACTCGCTGGCCTTACTATACGTCGCTTGGAATTTTCACAAAATTAATGCAGAAATCAGACAAGCGAGACGATAAAGGATTGCGGTTCTACGTTCTTAAAATTTAATTCTTAACGAATTATTTCTTAGGACGTTTAGTACCGTATTTAGAACGAGACTGGTTACGATCTTTAACACCAGCACAGTCTAAAGAACCACGAACGGTATGGTAACGTACACCTGGTAAGTCTTTAACACGACCACCACGGATAAGAACAACACTGTGCTCTTGTAGGTTATGGCCTTCACCACCGATGTAGCTAGAAACTTCGAAACCTGAAGTTAAGCGAACACGGCAAACTTTACGCATTGCTGAGTTAGGTTTTTTAGGTGTAGTTGTGTAAACACGTGTACAAACACCACGGCGCTGTGGACAAGCCTTCAACGCAGGAACTTTAGATTTTTCAACTAAAGTCGTACGACCCTTGCGGATCAACTGATTTGTTGTTGCCATTTGGCAATTCTCCCGTTAATAAAAAGCCCCAAAAAACTACTACTTTTTGAGGGCATGCAATTGTAATTCAAGATGCAAAATTGGTCAACCTACTCAAGCCAAGCAAATGCCGTTTCTCACGACATTTACTTGCTTTTATTTACCTTCAAAATTCGCTTATTTTTTTGAATTTTTACCAGCTTTTTTGGTCACGTCTTGAGCTTCAGATTTAGTTTCCGAGTTTTCTTGATCCTCTGCACCCTGCTGTGAAGTCTCTGTAGCAGCTTCCGCCTCGTCAGCAGCTTCTGGATGCAGTTCAGCTTCGATTTCCGGATCAAATGAAGTTTTGGATAAAGCCGGTTGTTGCGACTGCTTATCTACCGCAGGTTCAACCAACTCATCGTTGAGTGCCTCCAGCCCTTTACTCACCTTTTCATCTTTCTTCACTTCTGCTTCTTCAGAGCTTAGATCATTCTGCTCTTTTTTGACCAGCTTGACTTGGGTAATCGTGTTATTGCCTTCAATCGCAATATCTTTATCCATGATCGGCTTATCTTTCGAAAGCTCAACTTCGTGAGAGGCACCATTTAGGAGTTTCGGAGTTGCCTGTTGTAACAAACTGGCTGCTTTTTCATAGGCAGCATAAGGAGACAATTGCGAATCCTGATGCTGAATCAGGTATTGACGTGCATGCGAGAATGCTTCCTGAGCTTTCTGATTTACATCCTCGACAAAACGATGGCTATATACAGCGCCAATACCAGCACTCGCCAGAGGCGTCAGTTTGGTTAATCGCTCCAGAATCGAAATTTTTGGCAGATGATTCATCCATTCCCATTTAGCCTCTCCCTCATGACGACTTAACCATTGCTTGATGGCGCTGACATCATTATCAGAACCTAGCATGGCTTGTAACTGCGAGATATCATGAGTTTTAAGTGTATTACTTAAAGCTTTTAAACCTAATAATAAGGTCTGTTTTTCCGCAATCAGGCTCAGGTCAATCTGTCTAAAGATATGCTGAACGATTTCCTGATCATCTTCTTTACTCAGGTCAAAACCATAAGAGCGACCGACTTGATAGATGGTACGCAATGCCATGAGCAAAGAGGCTGGAATATCAATGGCAGTACCAAGCATCCCTGAAGCACCACTTACTGCACCCTGCACCGTTGCAATCCATTTGTTTTGTTCACCTAAAGCCTGTGAAATTCGCTTGGATCGATCGACGTCCTGAGTGAGTTCCTCTAAATCTTTCGCTCCCGCTTCATTCAGAATGGCATCAACCGAACTGGTTTGATTACTGAATTGATTGAGACGGTCATAAAAGTAGTTAGACACTTTTTCGGTTAAGTCTGGAGAAACAAAATGCGCGACATTATTCACGGTATTAAAGCGGCGCCCGAGAAGTTGACGAGACACATTTGGAAGATGCTCACGAAGCATTTGCTGAGGATTGTCATATTTTTTAGCTGAAAAAGCGCTTTTCGTCTTCGCCGAACCGTCAATCACCTGATCGGAGCTGGAAGGCTTCAGCGCTTTAGTCACCGAATCCGGCGCAACATGATTCAATAAATCCAATCCAGTTGAACTGAACTTTTTCGCCACTCCAAAGGCATTCGAAATCAGACCATTAGATTGTTTATTATTAGCATTTACCATTTTTTACCTCAGCATTCATGTGCTTGTATTTGGTATAAATACTAGGTGTAGTCAACGTTTATCTCAACTTTATTCTGTTTCATTTAGTAAAACCCCTACATGCCGACTCACAAACTCAACCGACTGTCACACGGCATAACATTTGCCATAAGATTTCAAAAGTCTTTCTGCTATCATGTTCCCCATCATGAAATAAGGCTAAGCGCTGGATTGGGCGATTTTAAAACCCAGATATCTGCGCTGAGCATAGAGCAAACTATAAGGATCTGTAGATGAAACGTGTTGTCATCACTGGCATGGGTATTAACTCGTGTATTGGTAATACATTAGAGGATGTAAACCATTCTTTACAAAACGGGATTTCAGGAACACGTTTTAATCCGACTTATGCTGAACTCAATTTCAAAAGTCATGTCAGTGCTGCAGCCGAGCAGGATTTCGACGGGATCGACCGCAAACTGAAACGCTTTATGGGCGTATGTGCGATGTATGCATATAACTCAGCTCTTGCTGCAGTTGAAAATGCCGGTTTAAAAGTTGAAGATCTAGCTGGCAACCCACGCTATGGTATTGCGGGTGGTTCAGGTGGCGGTTCAACTGCTTCCGTTATTGAAATGAACGAATTATTGCAAACCAAAGGTGCACGTAAAGTCGGTCCTTTCTTTGTACCACGTAATATGACCAACACCATTACGGCTAACGTTGGCGTTGCATTCAAATTACAAGGTGTGGCGCATACCATTACCAGCGCATGTGCAACCTCTGCCGATGCGATTGGTTATGCCTACAACCTGATTCAACTCGGTAAACAAGATTTAATGCTGGCAGGTGGCGGTGAAGAAGATCACTGGTCACAAAGCTTGTTGTTTGATGCGATGGGCGCACTTTGCTCTAAATACAATGACAGCCCTGAAACAGCATCACGCCCTTATTCTGCAGACCGTGACGGTTTCGTGATTGCCGGTGGTGGTGGTTTTGTGATCCTTGAGTCTTTGGAACATGCGCAAGCGCGTGGCGCAAATATCTTAGCTGAAGTGGTTGGTTATGCTGCAAACAGTGATGGTGCTGATATGGTTGCACCATCTGGTGAAGGTGCAACACGTTGCGTACTGATGGCTTTAGAAGAAGCAAAGCAACACGGTGTCGATAAAATTGACTATGTAAATACACATGGTACTTCTACTCCAGCGGGCGACATCACAGAACTTAAAGCAATGGAACGTGCTTTTGGTGAAGGTCAGGTTCCTCCACTCAGCTCAACCAAGTCAATGACAGGTCACAGTCTTGGTGCTGCTGGTGTTCAGGAAGCGATTTATTCAGTTCTGATGATGCAGAATGACTTTATTGCTCCAAACATCAACGTGACCGAGCTGGATGAAGGCGCGAAACCGTTTGATATCGTGCTTGAAAAACGTGACGCAAAATTGAATACTGTGATGAGTAACAGTTTCGGTTTCGGCGGCGTAAATGCTTGTCTCATTTTCAAAAAATGGGAAGGCTAAGCTGCCCAGTTTAGGGTGACTTGATGGATGCTCCTTCTGATGCTTTCTTGTGGGTAAAAGCATTACATATTATTGCAGTGGTTTGCTGGTTCGCGGCTTTGTTCTACTTGCCACGGCTGTATGTTTATCATGCCATGAGCGAAGATGCCGTCAGTCATCAACGCTTTGAAGTCATGGAACGTAAGCTGTACCGTGGCATCATGTGGCCAGCCATGTTGGCTACCTTGATTACGGCGCACTTTCTGGTCGACTGGGGTGATGCAACGCGTCACTATCATGAAGCCTTATGGTTTTACCTTAAAGTCGGCCTGGTCGGTTTATTGGTGATTTACCATCTGGTGTGTGGTTATTACCGCAAGAAGCTGATTGATAATGCACATTACAAGTCACACAAGTTTTGGCGTTATTTTAATGAGATGCCAACCCTGATCTTATTTGCAGTGGTGATTTTAGTCGTGGTTAAACCTACTTTCTAATTCACCTGCACAATAAAAAAATCCCCGATCAGTCGGGGATTTTTTTATGTCTGAATATTTAAATCTGCACACAGCTGTCCGTTTTAAGATTCAATTCAGAAAGTTTGTGTCTTGGAAATGACTGCACTATACATAACTCTTCCTCTTTTTGAGAAAATTACCTGTATTTTGAAAACTTGATTACTTTATTTTTATTCAATTTTTAATATAATATCTTAAAAATCAAAATACTATAAAAATGAAATCAGACTCATGTACACAACAAAAAAAGAGTAATCTGGATATTTCTGAACGGACTCTTTCCTTTAGCTAACACAAAAACAAGATCATGAAAAATAAAAGGTCAATTATGCAGAACTTTTCATCCGCAGAAATTAAAACAGCCTCAACACCTGAAGCTCAAAAATTATATTCAGATGCTGTGAAAAACTTTAAAAAATTGCATGGCCCAAAGCTTAAGCTTCATCAAAAAATAAAAGCTCGCTTTCATTGGATTTTTGCTATTGGCGCGATTTATCTTGTATGGAATTCTAATAATCCACAACTGACTATTTCTGTACTTTTTCTTGGGCTGTTTACATTAGACCTCTTTCATAAATCATTTTTTACTCAGCTCCAAGTTATAAATTCCAGCGATTAAACTAAATCTCAAACCAAGTCTTTTAGCTCTATTGCGATAACGTTCCGCAAGGATCTTAAAAGTTTTTAGACTGCCAAATACATGCTCAACCCCTATTCTTCTTTTATTGATTTCCTGATTATAGATTTTTAGTTCAGGATCCAATTTACAGCGTCTTTTGGCTTTTAAAGGCAACAGGCTATTGGGATACAAAGTATAAATCCCCTGATAACCTTTATCCGCAAGAACAAAGGCTCCTGAAGGAATCTGGTTTAAATTGCGTTTGAACAACTCGAAATCATGCACTGCACCGCGACTGGTACATAAACTCAGAATTTGCTGAGTCTTGTAGTGAATCATGGCCTGTACTTTAAAGGTATGGGTCTTTTTCTTGCCGCTATAGCTTTTCTTCTGTTTTTTTAGGCCTTTGGATTGGAATTTCTGTGGCATCCACGATCACAACATTCCAGTCGATGCCTTCGCCCTCGGGTAAATCTTTGGGTAAATTAAACAGATTGGATCGAATCAGGCAGTCTTCAACATGACGGACAATTCTTGAGGCTGTGGGCTCTGAAACCCCGTAACTCGTCGCAACGTGAAATAAGGTTCGGTATTCCCGCCAATAGCTCAGGCAGAGCAGAACCTGATCCTCCAGGCTTAACTTGGGCGGTCTGCCTTTGGCAGGGACATGTTTCTTCAATTGCTCAACCATCAAATAAAAAGTTGACCATGAGATGCCCGTGTATCGCTTGAACTGAGGATCAGAAAGCTTGTTTGAATCGATATATTTCATCCGCAGATTATGCACGAATGCCAAGAAATCTGGAGTGTAAATATTAACCAAAAAGAAGATCATTTTTTGATTTATGAAAGAGATCTATTAAATGAAATAGAGGGTTTGTATCTATGGCTATATGCTCGAAAAACACGAAAACAATATTCCGACCAATACCTCAAGACATTTGGCAAGATCACCAAAGTTTCAAAATATGATCCCAAATTAAAGCAGCTTAATATTGAACTTAAATTTTATGATTTAAAAAATGAAACCCATAAAAAGACTTTTAATATTCGCTATCCCGATTTCTTAATTTTACAACCCATAGAAGTTAAACTTGAACAACTTGTAGGTCAATCAGTTGAAGTGTGCCTTACACCTGATTTAGCTCTTATTTTACAAATACGTGCTTATCATCCCAACCCTGACGAATTGCCAATTTTCACCCATAATTTCCACAAACACCCACTGTGGCAACGGCATGAAAATTATCTACTGCACCCAAGTTATTTTTATCCAGAATCCATGTTATCGATTCATTTTATCCGCAATGAATACGCTGGAAATTTTCAGCTTGTCTTTCAAGATTTGAATCAGGATTTTAGTGTTAGCACAGCATCACCAAGTTTAGAGCAGATCGAAAATTATATTTTTGCCTCATATTCGGATTTTTTTATGAAGCATGATGCCTTACAGTCCGCTTATAGTGAATACCGACAACTTAAGTTTAGCAATGAGCCAATAAAAATCGAATTGTGGAAAAATCAGACTAAACCAATGTCAAATCAGGAAATTCAAGTCGTTGTAAAACAAAAAAAGAAACGTGTATTGGTATGGATAATCCCGTGTTTGCTCATCATCCTTTTATCATCTTTGTTTGTTTCGCCAGTAGCAAGGCTTGCATTATTTATTCTATGTATTTATACCTGTTTAATTTATTTCGAATATACATCCAATCAAAGTAAATTTTATCAGCGCTGTGTTCCTCAACTTTAATTATCTGAATGATGATTTGGCTTTTTTAGAAAATAGAGGAAGGATGATTCACAAATTATTCTGCTTACAATAAAAAAATCCCCGATCAGTCGGGGATTTTTTTATGTCTGAATATTTAAGGATTACCACGCTGACGCATACGCGGCTTATACAGCAAACGATAGGTCACTGCCAGAATAATTAACCATAAAGGACTGATCATCAGAGCCTTTAAGGTATCGGGTTCCAGACTTAAAATAATCAAGGCGAATAACAGGAATGTCAATACCACATAAGACATCCACACTCCACCCGGCATTTTAAAGGTCGAGGCGGCATGCTTTTGCGGTTGCTGCTTACGGTAACGGATGTAGCACACCATAATGATGCTCCAGATACTAATAAACAGGATCACACACAGCGAACTCGCCAGAGTAAAGGCTTCCATGGTGTTTGGCACAAAATACTGAAATGCTGCCCCCAACATAATAAAAGCACAGGAGAAAAATAACCCTGTGGCTGGTACTGCCCGACTAGATAACCGCGCCAAAGCTTGAGGCGCCTGTCCATCACGTGCCAAACCAAACAACATACGACTGGTCGAGAATACGCCACTGTTCATAGAGGACATCACTGACGACAATACCACTAGGTTCATGATAATGGCTGAAGTTGGAATACCGGCATACAGGAACAAACTCACAAATGGGCTTTGATCCGCAGGAATCAGATGCCATGGCGTGACCGACATGATCATCAGCAATGACAATACATAAAACAGAATGATCCGCGTAGGAATGGCGTTGACCGCTTTGGGTAAATTCTTTTCCGGATCTTTGGTTTCTGCCGCCATCGTGCCGAGCAGTTCCACCCCGACAAAGGCAAACATGGCAATCTGGAAACCTGCTAGAAAACCGGTAAAGCCTTTGGGAAATAAGCCACCATGTGCCCAGACATTACTAAAGCTGGCGACAGCGCCACTCGGTGCCTGAAAACCGCTAAACACCATATAGCCACCGACAAAGATCAAACCAAGGATGGCTAAAATCTTGATTAGTGCAAACCAGAATTCAATCTCACCAAACAGTTTGACCGTCACTAGGTTAATCGCGAGAATAAACAGCACACAACCCACACTAATCATCGCCTGCCCAATCGGGGTAAAAGCCATGCCTTCGGGCAGCCAGAAACTCAAGTAGTTAATAATCGCCGCGAGATCGGCAATCCCTACCAGCACCCAACCCAGCCAGTATGACCAACCAATATAATAGCCAGCACCCGGCCCGATCAGGTCATGGGCCATATCAATAAAGGATTTGTAATGCAGATTGGACAGCAGCATTTCACCCAACGCACGCATCAGGAAGAAGAACATGCCACCAATGATCATATAAATGATCAAAATTGAAGGACCTGCCAGGGAGATGGTTTTTCCCGATCCCATAAACAGGCCAGTACCGATACAGCCACCAATGGCGATTAACTGCAAATGTCGGTTAGAGAGTTTTCGTTGCAACTCATGCGGCGACGATTTTACGTCTTCTGTGCCCGGGGTGGTTTTCATTTTTACATCCTTTTTAATCTTTACAACAGCATCAAGCTGAATTTACAACGTTCAGTCCTCGAACGCTTATTATGACATTTCCATACTTTTTACTGCTTTTTACTCGACTGTTCAGTGAGGTTTACTACCCTCAAACCAGCTGAATTATTGCAGGGGAGATTTCAACATTAAAAATTAAATTAAGCTTGAGCTGCAATGACTGCAATTTCAATCAGCCAGTCCGGATTAACCAAATCTGCCTGAATCGTGGCACGTGCCGGCGTGCCATGACCTTGTAACCATTCCACCCAAAGCTGATTCACAGTTTGAAAATCATCCAGATTTTTCACGAACAGTTGTGCAGAAAGCAGCTGGCTTTTATCAGTATTGGCCAATGCAAGCAATTCCTCAATTTTTGCAAAGACTTCCAGTGTTTGGCCGCGTACATCCATATCCGTGCTATTCGGCACCTGACCTGACAGATAGACGGTTTGATGATGAATCGTCACCGCACTCATGATTTGATTGCTGTTGAGTCGCTGAATGGCTGTATTGTCCTGTGTCATGTTGATCTTCCTTGTTTGGGATATTTAAATAAAATTTAAATTAAAAATTTAAGCGTCAATCTGGAAATGAACCCGAGCGGTCACCGCACACATCAGCTCATAGCCGATGGTGCCTGAGCTAGCCGCCACTTCATCAATTGGCAAAAGTGCACCTTGGGAAGATTGCCCCCAAAGCGCCACTTCACTACCCACATTCGCCTGCGGCAGTGCAGTCAGATCTACAGCCAGCATATCCATACTGATTCGACCCAATGTCTGTGTTTTCATTGAATCGACCAGCACAGGCGTACCCGTCGCCGATAGTCGTTGATAACCATCCGCATAACCACAGGCCACAATCCCGATCCGCATTTCCTGCGTGGCAATAAATTTGGAACCATAGCCAATGCTCTGACCTGACTGGATCATTTGAATGGCGATAATTTCACTGCGTAAGCTCATGCTCGGTTGCAGATTCCAGTCTTGAATCGTGTGTGTTGGATAATCTGGTGAACTGCCATACAGCATGATGCCGCTACGTACAATATCGGAATGAAGGGTTTGATGATGCCGCAGAATGGCTGCACTATTGCTGAGTGAGGTTTTACCCTCAAGTCCCTGAATGGTCTGGCTAAAAATCAGGTTTTGATGCTGAATCCCGTCCTGTCCAAAACGCTCACCATCCGCATCAGAGAAATGGGTCATATGCGTGATTGAACGGACATTATTTAGCTGGTGCAGCTCCTGCCAGATTTCTGCATATTGCTGTGGCTCGAAACCCAGACGGTTCATGCCGCTGTTCATTTTCAAGTACACATCAAACTGTGCATCCGGCGCTATTTCGGCAAACTGTTTTAGCCATTGCACTTGATGCCGGGAATGAATGGCAAAGCTCATTTCATGCTTCGCACATTCAAATAAATCCGCGAGAGCGAAAATACCTTCGAGCAACAGCAGCGGCTTCTTGCATCCCAGCGCACGTAGGCGCGTGCCCTCTTCAATATCCAGAAAAGCAAAACCGTCTGCACCTTGAAGTGCAGCATAGACCCGTTCAATCCCGTGCCCATAGGCATTAGCCTTGACCACGGCAAATACCTGACTATTGGGCATACATTGGCGCGCCACACTTAAATTATGCGCAAGCGCCTGCTGATGAATGATCGCAGTAATGGGACGTGGCATACATTCCTCCTTGAATATTCCGCCTCAGATGGTCTTAGGCCGCCTGGTGATAGCGCGCCAATGACAGACCTTCGGTGCTGATTTCAGGATCACGGGCCAAGACCAGATCGCTGATTAATTTCCCTGAACCGCAGGCCATGGTCCAGCCCAGCGTGCCATGTCCAGTATTCAGGAACAGGTTTTTAAAACGGGTTTTCCCAATAATTGGCGTACTGTCCGGGGTCATTGGACGCAGGCCTGTCCAGAAGCTGGCCTGATTCATGTCACCCCCCGGGAATAAATCACGGGTCACCATTTCCAGCGTGCCGCGACGGTCTTCATTTAATCCCAGATTAAAACCGCTCAGTTCAGCCATTCCCCCTACGCGAATGCGCTGGTCGAAACGGGTAATCGCAATTTTATAGGTTTCATCCAGTACTGTAGATTGTGGTGCATAGGCCGGATCTAAAATCGGAATGGTCAGTGAATAACCTTTCACCGGATAGACCGGTAAATTCAGTTCAAGCGGTTTGAGGAAATCACGTGAATAACTACCAAAGGCCAGCACATATTTATCTGCCGTGAGCACCTGACCATTCACCAGAACACCTTTGATCTGGTCACCTTCTACAATCAGCTTTTCAACGTTTTGATTGAACTTAAACTCTACACCCATCCCTTTGGCATGTTCTGCCAGGGCATTGGTAAACAGATAGCAGTCACCTGTTTCATCATTGGGTAAATGCAGACCGCCTACCAGTTTGTCTTTTGCCTGTGCCAATGCCGGTTCTACACGCGCCAATCCATCGCGGTCCAGTAGTTCAAATTCAACTCCGGTTTCTTTCAGAACTTCAATATCGCGCTGCACCGCATCCAGCTGCGCATCTTTACGGAAAATCTGCAAAGTACCTTTCGCGCGGTTTTCATAAGAGATGCCAATATCACGGCGCAAATTACGCAAACAGTCACGGCTATATTCAGCCACACGCACCATCCGTTCTTTATTGACTGCATAATGCTGCGCATTACAGTTTTTCAGCATTTGTGCCATCCACTGCAATTGCCACAAGCTGCCATCGACATTAATCGCCAACGGTGCATGATGCTGAAACATCCATTTGACTGCCTTAAACGGAATACCTGGTGCAGCCCAAGGGGTCGAGTATCCTGGAGAAATCTGCCCGGCATTACCGAAGCTGGTTTCTTGCGCCGGACCTGCCTGACGATCCAGCACAGTCACAGTTGCTCCCTGCTGCGCCAGATAGTAAGCGCTTGCCACACCAATCACACCACTACCCAAAACTAATACGCGCATTACCTTAACCCTCAAACATCTTTTCAGTTTATTTCACTAGTATATTTTTGCTTTAATAGTTAAATTCACTATATTCAGACTGTATATTCAGTGGAATAAATATTTTTTCGGGCAGAATTAAAAAAAAGAGGGAAATATTGATGCGCAAATTAGACCGCATTGACCGCATGATTCTGGATATCCTGCAACGCGATGGCCGGATTGCCATTAGCGAACTTGCAGCACGCGTCAATCTATCGACCACGCCCTGTTCAGAACGGGTAAAACGGCTAGAGCGCGAAGGCATTATCATGGGCTATTACGCCCGTCTAAATCCGGAAATGCTAGAACGTAGTTTGCTGGTTTTTCTGGAAATCAAACTCTCTGCCAAATCAGGTGATGTCTTTGATCAGGTGGCACGTAACCTAACCGAAATCCCGGAAGTCCTGGAATGCCATTTAATTTCCGGTGATTTTGATTATCTGGTCAAAGCACGTTTAAAAGAAATGAGTGCTTATCGGCGTTTACTGGGAGATTTACTGAAAAAACTACCCGCCTCTGCCTCCTCGCACAGCTATGTGGTGATGGAAGAAGTCAAAGAAAGTTTATATCTGGACTTGGGTATTTAGTAATGATGGCTTTTTAAAGCTACTGGCAAAAACAACAAAGCCCCAAACGGGGCTTTGAGATCGAACATTGATTGGACTTATTAAAAATCAAGCAGGAATGCGGAGCACCTGTCCCGGAAAAATATCATCTGCATCTTTGAGCAACGGACGGTTGGCTTCAAAAATTTTATTATACTGATTGGCATCACCATAAAATTCTTTTGAGATTTTCGACAAGCTGTCACCTGATTTCACCGTGTAAAATTTACTTTCTGGTTGAGGACTGCTCACCGTAAGCTGATCATCTACTTTGGCGACATGATCAATATTACCCACAGCCAGAACAATCTTTTCACGATCGGCCTGACTTTGTACCTGACCTCTGACCGTCGCCAGATCCGAAGCGGAGTTATAACTGATGGATAAACCAGTGATCGGAAGGCCCAGACTTTTCACATGGCCGAGTAATTTATTTGCCACTTCCTGAGCAGAAGGCTCTGCAGGTTGTGCTGCAGCCGGCGTTGTCGTTGTAGGGGCAGCCTGTGGTTCCGCAGCAGCTGTATTTTTCTTACCGATACCTTTTACAAAATCAAAAAGACCCATAGCGGACTCCATTCTTGTTGTTAATGTCACATCACTCTTATTTTTATAATGAAAACTCTATAGAGATAGTTAGTCATTGGTGACAGAAAGGTAATGGATTGTAAAACCTTCATTCATGTGAAAAGCAGACACAAAAAAACCACCTCAAGGGTGGTCTTTATGTTCAGCAAAGCTGAAATCGGCGATTAACCTAGTTTCTTAGAAACGTAGTCAATTGCAGATTGAACAGTTGTGATTTCGTTAGAATCTTCATCAGGAATCGTGATGTCGAAATCATTTTCGAAAGACATAACAAGTTCAACTAGATCTAGAGAATCTGCACCTAAGTCATCCATGAAAGACGCTTCGTTTTTAATCTCTTCGATTTTGATACCAAGTTGTTCTGCAACTGCTTGCTTAACACGTTGTTCGATATCGCTCACAGGAATTCTCCTCATTGCTTGTGGCGTTTTTAATGCCGTTAGTTTAATTGAATCTAAAAAATTTGGAAAGTTTATACTTGAGCTTAGCTCATGTATAAGCCCCCATTTACATGCATAACTGTACCAGTAATGTAACTGGCTTTATCTGAAGCCAGGAAACTTACGGCATTTGCGATATCCTGCGGATCACCTAAACGGTTTAATGCCACCTGCTCAGTCATCTTTTTACGAATTTCTTCGCTTAGCTGCTCAGTCATTTCAGTCGCAATAAAACCTGGTGCTACCGAGTTTACGGTAATCTGACGGCTACCCATTTCTTTGGCAAGGCTACGGCTAAATGCTTCAATACCTGCTTTAGCAGCAGAATAGTTGGCCTGACCGGGGTTGGCAAAGTGTGCCACCACAGAACTGATGTTGATGATGCGGCCGAAACGCGCCTTGGTCATGCCTTTGAGTACACGCTTAGACAAACGGTAAACTGCTTTCAGGTGAATATTTAAAATATCATCCCAATCATCTTCAGACATACGCAGCAGCAAATTGTCTTTGGTAATACCAGCATTATTGACCAACGTAAGGACTGGACCATAATTCTGTTCGATGTCCGTTACCAGCGCATCAATCGCAGCACCGTCACGTACGTCTAGTACTTTTCCAGCGCCATTTTCAGCAAACTGTGCAGATAATTTTTCCGCACCTGCTTCAGAGGTTGCAGTACCTACGACAAAATAACCGTCTTGAATCAACTGTTGTGCGATCGCAGCACCAATACCACGACTTGCACCTGTTACCAGAGCAACTTTACGTTCCTGTGTCATGCACTTTTCCCTTCTGCCGCCAATACGGTGTTTAATGCATCTTCCAGACGGGATTGACTGTCCAGCGGAAGTGCTTTTTGAATATTCGGCAAGCGTTTCGCCAAGTTGGTCAATACATTACCCGGACCACATTCTACGATGTACTCAACACCTTCATCTTGAAGGAATTGTAAGGTTTTAGTCCATTGTACCGACTCATAAAGTTGCGCGGTCAACGCCTGACGCAATTCATCTACATTGGTTGCTGCTTGCGCGCCTACATTTTGTAATACAGGAATGCGTGGCAGCTCAATGGCGGTTTGTTCCAATGCCGGAGCAAACTGTTCAGCAGCAGGTTTCATTAATGAACAATGCGATGGAACCGATACTGGCAATGCAATGGCTTTTCCGCCGTTTTCTTTGGCCAATGCCATCACTGCTTCAACGCGATCTTTATTGCCTGCAACGACTACTTGCCCTTGCGCATTATAGTTCGCTGCTTCGACAGAGCCTTCGCCTGCTGCAGTTGCTTGTGCACACAGCTCAATCACTTTGGCATCGTCCAGACCCAAAATGGCAGCCATTGCGCCTACACCCTGAGGTACAGCAGTTTGCATCAATTTGCCACGCAGGTTCACCAGCTTCGCAGCATCACCTAGGCTTAAAGCACCCGATGCGACCAGTGCGCTATATTCACCCAGTGAATGGCCTGCCAGATATTTCGGTGCTACACCGCCAGATTCCAACCACACGCGCCATAAGGCAATACTTGCAGTCAGCAATACCGGCTGGGTAAATTCGGTTTGATCCAGACCTTCGCCAGTTTGCGCAATCTGCCACAGATCAAAACCGACGGCTTCAGATGCTTCTGCAAATGTCTCGCGAATACTCGCAAACTGTTCTGCAAGCTCAGCCAGCATACCGGCTTTCTGTGAGCCCTGACCCGGAAACACAAATGCAGTTTTCGTTGCGGGTGCTGCTTGTTCGAGTGGTGTAGCAGACATAATAAAATCCTTTCATTCAAGAGGTGTGCTTCTTCAATCCTAACCAGAAGACTGACCAATAAGACCACCTAAATCATTGTGGAGCGCAATTTAGCATGTAATTTTGCTGGCGGTAATTGCCAAATACAACAAAAAACCGATACACCTAAAAATCAAAGACAAAAAAAAGGGAGCTAAATGCTCCCATTTTTTCTACTAAGCTTGACGCTTAATACATCACCAATTATTCAGCAGATGCTTTAGCGAATAATTGACGACCACGGTAGATACCATCTTTAGATACGTGGTGACGACGGTGAGTCTCGCCAGTAGCTTGGTCTACAGTTAATGCATTCTCGGTTAAAGCGTCATGTGAACGGCGCATGTCACGGCGAGAGCGACTTTTACGGTTTTGCTGAACGGCCATGATGGCTCCTTACAAAGATCGAAAAAATGGATCAGAACAAATTCGATTGTCTTATACACAAGAGTATAACACAAAAATTAGTTAAGTTTACCCTTCAAAGCAGCCAAAACTTCAAACGGGTTGTCCCGTTTTTCTTCAGCCACTTCTTCTACGGCAGGTTGATGCTTATGTTCACAAAACTCATGTTTAGGTGACAACGGCATCAACAATAACAGTTCATCTTCTATCAGCGCGAGCAAATCAGCGGTCGCCGGTGCATCATAATCACCTTTGGTCGTTGCTTCACTTTCACCTAGGACGATGAAATCAGCATCCTCATCCAAGCGCTCTATCAGTGACTCATCATCCACAAGTGCCAAATGGAACGAAGAAACCAGTTCAATTTCTACGGTTTCCAGACAGCGCTGGCATTCCATAGGAACTTTTGTTTCAACGTGACCATCTAGCCATGCAATACGATGATAGGCATCCATTGATAGCTTACAGTCTATGTTAATCAATTGATCATCAATTGATCCAACAGCTTCACGAGCGATACGAACAAAGCGGGATAAAGGCAGTTGACCTGACCATTTAAAGCCCTGTTCAGCCCATTTAAACGGCTCAATCTGTGCCGGAAAGGTATTTGCTGACATAATTAAGGCGGCAATTCTACAAATTCATCAGTACTCTGTCAAAGATTAAGATACAATTTTGTACTTATTTCGACAGACCATTTGGGTAACTCAAGTCATGCATCTGTTGCAGCCGCAAACAGAAGTGAATGTTTCATCACTCGTTAGCACAATTCCAAGCCTTGATTCTGACAGTTCAACACAACAAGTGCAACTCTCGCCATGGGCGAATTTATCGTCAGAAGCGCAGCAGGTGGACTGGCTCATCTTACACTTTAATCACTGGTTTTCCCATTTAAATGTCACTTTAGTGCGCGGCGAATTTGAACCAGAATATTTCCCTGCAAGCGTAGACCGTCCTGCCCGGATCCAGTTTGCGCATGGTTTCTTTAATAGTGCCCTGCATGAAATCAGTCACTGGACCATTGCCGGAGACAAACGCCGTCTGCTGCCTGATCTGGGATACTGGTATGCCCCGGATGGCCGTACCCGCGAACAGCAGGCTTTATTTGAACAGGTCGAAATCAAGCCACAGGCAATTGAGTGGATGTTTGCCCAGGCTTTTGGCCGTAAATTCCGGGTTTCTTTGGATAACCTGACTGGCGATGGCGGTGATGGCGCCAGCTTTAAAGATAATGTTTATGCCCAAGTTCAGGCTTATTTTAATGGTACAGCCAAACTTCCACGTGATGCAGCGCGCTTTATCCAATGTATCTGTATCTGCATCAGAGGTGGCAAAAGTTTACAATCTGATGAATTTATACGTGAAATACTTGATTAAATTACACAAATCTACCTTTTTTATGATTGCCAGATCTTGCCTGAGCGCCACATAATAAACTATCAGCCCAAGCTTGGAGTAGCCTCTATGCTGCATTTACGCGTACACCCAGACAATCCGCAACCCCGCTTAATCAGTCAGGCAGTGGAACGTATCCGTGCGGGTGATGTAGTGGTCTATCCCACTGATGCGGCCTATGCGATTGGTTGCCAGATTGGGAACAAGAGTGCCATGGAGCGGATTGCGCAAATTCGTGGTCTGGGCCCAAAGCATCAATATGCGATTCTGTGCTGTGATTTATCCGATATTGCCACTTATGCCAAGGTGGACAATGCCATGTATCGTTTGCTGAAAAATAATACACCAGCCATCACGACCTTTATTTTACCTGCGACCAGCGAAGTCCCGCGTCGGTTGATGCATCCCAAGAAAAAAACCATTGGTCTGCGCATTCCAAATAATCCGGTGTGTCAAATGTTACTGAAAGAACTCGGTGAACCGCTGTTGACCTCTACCCTGATTTTACCGGGTCAGACTGACCCACTCGATGATCCTTATGATATTGAAATGCAGCTGGGCAAACGCATTGATGTTTTTGTAGATAGTGGTTTAGGCACGTTGAGCACAACTTCTATTGTAGATTTATCCGGTGATCATCCAGAAGTGATTCGTCGTGGTATGGGAGATGTCAGCGCCTTTGAATAAATGAGGTCTGAGAATTTCCTACAAACATTCGGGGAGTCAAAATGAATGGATTTATTTTATCTCCTGCTAAATCAGCATGAATTTTCTGCACAGGATTTAATCTATGCAGAACTGCCTTGGACACTGCAATCCAAGGCAGTCATGGTCGAAGCACATCCTTCTCCCCATCTCACTATAAATATTGATCATACTGAGTACCAATTTTTCCTGACGTTGGCTGTAGCGAGACAGTTGTTGCAGATCTATTCAAACCAAAATGTATGCCTGGCAGAGACTTGCCAACGTATCATTGAATTTGCGACCAAGGAATACATTCATTCCTCACCATGAAAATCTAAAAAAGCATATGGTGAGAGGTTGCAGTTTTATTCTTTTCAATTCGGCAGGTATGCAGTGGCTGGCAAAAACAGTTTAGGAATCTGAACTACGTTCATAATGACGAACCGCAATGAAATTTGGACATTGCGATAGCTTCTGTTCATGATGCATGAGCTCTTCACCCAGTTTATTTTTCAGATACACATGAAAAATAATCTGATCTTCTTCCAGTACATTCAGCATCGCTGTACGCGCTTTGGGTTCCATGACTTTAAAGGAATTGATTGACTCACAAGACATGGCTTGCATATCCAGCTTAATCCGCTCATCCAGCTGGTCGCCCTCATAGGCCATATGCCGCATGTAAAAACGGATATTGGGATATTGGTCCAGCACACTAAAATCCATTTTCATGGCCTGCATGACAGGTCGGGCCTGTTCGGCAAAAGCCGAGAATCCCCCTGATTTCAGTCCTGTGCGTGCTTCGTCTTCAAGCTGCATAATCTGATATTTGGGATAAGCCCAAAATCCCCCGAATGCGATCATCCCAATAACAACCAGAATAAGTGGCATGCTTTCTTCACCTTTTTATTGATTTTTGTGATTCTTGACTATTTTTCGAGAGTATAGCGGGATTTTTGACCAAAAATTACGGGGAAATATTTTATTAATACTTATTAATTTTATGTTTTTTAATGGGAAATCCGTTTAAAAATCATTCAACACCTGCCAGCTAGCTTATTTTCTCTTTTAATGAGAGTCATTGTATTGATCGAGTTTTTTTGAAGTGAATCAACTCACATCATCTACCAGATACGCTTAATTATGAGAACCAATTTAATCTAAAAATCACCGTAGCATTTCCAGCTATGTTTTGTCATTTTTCTCGTTGCTATTTTTAAATCGTAGATAAATTCCATTATTTTTTTAAGTTTTTATGGCTTTGACGGCTTATTTAATTTATTTAAAGTTACTTTTCCAGTACAATGACAACGCTTAATCCTGTGCTTTTCTTTCGATCAGATACCGAAAATCAAGCCTTTGCATGCCTTTGAAAATTCGCGTGGCCTATAATTGTAATGACTCAAATTACCCATAACACTATGGAATCTGCTCCGCACATTCGGGTTCTGGATGAATGGCAGG
Source organism: Acinetobacter sp. AR2-3 (assembly GCF_001878775.1). Lineage (NCBI taxonomy): Bacteria > Pseudomonadati > Pseudomonadota > Gammaproteobacteria > Moraxellales > Moraxellaceae > Acinetobacter > Acinetobacter sp. AR2-3. Next base: position 80,353 of record NZ_MJIQ01000052.1, on the reverse strand, counting down.
ATACAATTCCAGAGGATCTGTACATTCCTCCAGCGGCATTTGAAATCTTATTAGAACATTTTGAAGGCCCACTCGACTTTTTAATTTACCTGATTCAAAAAAACGGTTTTGACCTGTTACAGGTCGATATCGCGCCGATAGCAGCACAGTATTTATCTTATATGGACGCAATGAAATCCCTCAACATCGAGTTGACGGCCGACTATATGGTGATGGCGGCCTTACTGGCAGATCTCAAATCGCGTTTGCTGTTACCAAAACCAAAAAGCCTGACTGCGATTGAGCAGGATCCAAAACAAGAACTGATTGACCGTTTAGAAAATTATTTAAGAATTAAACAGGCAGCAGAACGTCTGGGCCAGATGCCAATTCTGGAACGAGACACTTTCACCACTAATGTCAGTCTGGGAGACATCCAGCAGCCGAATGAAGGCTATTCAAGCGATTTATTGCGTGATGCCTTGCTCTGTATATTTAATCGTCCTGAACCCGTGATTCATCAGGTGCAACAGGAACCGGTACTGCTGGAAGAACGGATTGCCTATATTGAAAGTTGTATTGAAACTGGCGCAATACTCAGCTTTAAGGACTTGTTAAAACCGAGCCAAGGCCGTATGGGTATGGTGGTAACCTTTATGGCGGTGCTGGAACTGACCCGACAACAAAAAATTCAGATTATTGCTACAGGTATTGAAGCCCCGCTCGCAATTCAAGGAGCCAGTCAATGACACTCGATCAAAATACGCTGTTATCTGCAGAAGATAATCTGCATGAAGTATTAATGCAGCTTGAAGCCATTATTTTTGCCAGCGACTCTGCGGTTTCATTGGCTCGTCTGAAAGAAGCTTTTCAAGATCGCTATAGCAAACAGGAATTACGTCAGTATTTACAACAACTTTCCATGCTGATGCATGGCCGTTCAATCGAACTGATTGAAACAGCACAAGGTTATCGTTTTCAAGTGCGTGCAAAATATCGTAATATTATTGCACAGACCTGGCCTGAGCGACCGGCTCGCTTGTCGCCTTCATTACTAGAGACGCTTGCGGTGATTGCTTATCACCAGCCAGTGACCCGAGCGGATATTGAACAAATTCGTGGTGTCACGAATAACAGTCAAAACTTGCGTACGCTGTTTGACTGGAACTGGATTAAAGAGTCTGGATTTCGTGAACTCCCTGGAAGACCTGCGTTGTTAATGACAACGCCACAATTTTTAAATGCGTTTGGCCTGAATAGTTTGGGCCAATTGCCTCCCCTGCAGGCTGCCAAGGAAGCTTTTATGGCCCTCGATGCGAATGCACCGAAGTCATAAATAGGTGAACTGTTGATAATTATTTCTAAGGTTATGCTGTCATGAGTGAAAAGTTACAAAAGGTGCTTGCACGCGTTGGTTTGGGTTCTCGCCGTTATATGGAAGAAGTCATTGCCGCGGGTCGTGTAAGTGTCAACGGGCAAATTGCCCAAGTGGGTGAACGAATCGAACCAGGTGATGAGCTTCGCATCGATGGTCGTAAAGTTGCCTTCCAGATTGAAGACGAAATCCGTCGTCGTGTCATTATCTATTACAAGCCTGAAGGCGAGATCTGCTCACGTAGCGATCCTGAAAACCGTCCGACCGTGTTTGAACAGCTGCCTGCTATTCCGGGCGATCGCTGGGTGATGGTCGGTCGTCTGGATATTAACTCCACCGGTCTACTCTTGTTCACAAATGATGGTGAACTTGCGAATCGCTTGATGCACCCATCGAATGAAATCGAACGTGAATATGCAGTTCGTGTCATGGGTGAAGTAACGCCACAAATTCGTAACAACATGCTTAAAGGCGTGGTGCTAGACGATGGTCCGGCAAAATTCGAATCTTTCTCTGAACTGGGCGGTGACGGGATCAACCGTTGGTTCCAGGTGGTAGTAAAAGAAGGTCGTAACCGTGAAGTACGTCGTATCTTTGAATCACAAGGCCTGAAAGTCAGCCGTCTATTGCGTACCCGTTATGGTACTGTGATTTTGCCACGCGAACTGCGTACCGGTCGCTGGATTGAACTGGATAAAAACGATATCGACAACCTGACCAAAGCTGTGGAATTGAAGCCACGTCAAGGTACAGGCTTGTTTGGTATGGCGAAACGCCGTAACGAGCGTATGCAAGACAAACCGATGGCTGCGCGCCGTGGTGGTTTCTTGCGTCAGCAACGTCGTGACAGTGATGAGCAACCACAAAATAATACTGGCCGTGAGCGTCGTGATGACAATGCTTATGGTCGTCGTGACAGAGCTGAAAACCAGAATGGCACTCAGTTTGTACGTCGTGAAAACCGTCCTGATCAAGGTTTCGGCCGCCGTGAAGAGCGTGATGAAAATGCGCCGCGTCGTCCATATGGCGTCAACAAAGGCTTTAAAAAGTTTTAATTAAGATAAATAAAAAAGTCAGGCACATTGCCTGACTTTTTTATGCCTTATGCATCAGGCACTTTGTGGAATCCCTTGCGGGATAGCACCGATTAAACGCTTGGTATATTCATGCTGTGGAGATTGATACAGTTCATCTGAATTGGCGATTTCTACCAACTCCCCATGATTCATCACCATGATCTGATCAGAAATATATTTCACTACCGATAAATCATGCGAAATAAAGATATAGCTCAGACCAAATTCATCCTGTAAGTCTTGTAGTAAATTCAGCACTTGCGCCTGTACTGATACATCCAGTGCCGAGACCGATTCATCACAGATTAAAATCTCAGGTTTTAAAGTCAGACAACGTGCAATTGCAATCCGCTGACGCTGACCACCAGAAAACTCATGCGGATAACGATAAAAAGCCTGTGCAGGCAAGCTGACCCTCTCCAACAAGTCTAAAGCCATTTGTTTGCGTTCGGCATCATCCTGACCAATCTTGTGAATCTGCATCGGTTCCATCAGGATTTGTCCAACAGTAAAACGTGGATTCAGCGAAGCATAGGGATTCTGAAAAATGATCTGGATTTTACGTTGATACTGGGTAAATTCCTTTTCCGACATATCCAGAATATCCCGCCCCTGAAACAGTGCCTTACCACCTGTAGCCTGTTGCAGACGCATCAGTAATAAACCGATGGTGGTTTTACCCGAACCGGACTCCCCGACCAGCCCCAAGGTTTTTCCTTTGGCCAGCTGGAAAGAAACTCCTTTTATTGCCTGAAATTCATCTTTGCCAAACAGTCCTTTACGACTATAAAAAGATTTCTTCAGATCCCGTACATCCAGAATAATTTCCTCTCCACCCTTTAGCCCACGTGAACGTTGCGGAAGCTGAGTATTCAGACGGATATCTTCTAGCCAGGTTGAGCCATCCTGTTTCATAAAATCGCTGATCATCGGCAAACGTAACGGACGTTGCGACAATTGTGGACGGCAGTGTAACAAGGCTTTGGTATACATGTCTTGAGGCCGGTCCAGCACCTCCCGAACCGGACCCTGTTCACGGATTTCCCCATGACGCATTACAATCACCTGATCAGCAATTTCACCAACCAATGCCAGATCATGGGTAATAAACAGCATCGACATCTGGCGACGTTGCCGCAGCGATTCCAGCAAGTCCAGAATCTGCTTTTGAATAGTCACATCCAGAGCTGTGGTCGGTTCATCTGCAATCAACAGTTTAGGTTCACAGGCAATGGCCATGGCAATCATGACCCGTTGTTGCTGTCCACCGGAAAGCTGCCCCGGATAGGCATCGATTTTAGTTTCTGGCGTAGGGATACCCACTTCTTTGAGGAGCTCCAGGGTACGTTGCCGCGCCTGTTTTTTATTCATGCCCAAATGTAGTTGCAGGATTTCTGCAATCTGCATGCCTACCGTAAATACCGGATTTAGCGAAGACATTGGCTCCTGAAAAATCATGGCAATGTCTTTGCCGCACATCTGGCGCATTTCACGGGTTTTAAGCTTGAGCAGGTTTTTCCCTTCAAAGATGATCTGGCTATCTTCTGAAATACGTGCGCTTTCTGCCGGAAGCAGGCCCATAGTGGCGAGGGAAGTAACCGACTTGCCACTCCCCGATTCACCGACCAGTGCAACTGTGGTATTGGCCGGAATCTCGAAAGAAACCCCTTTTACGGTTTCAATATATTCTTTATTTTCACCTTTAAAACTGACTCGCAGATTTTCTACGCGAAGTAGCGCAGGTGCTGTGCTTGGATTGATTTCAGACATCGTTGCGCTCCTATTTCAGTTTTGGATCTAATGCATCACGGAGTGCATCGGTAAACATCGAGAAAGCAGTCACCAATACCGCCATGGCGATTGAGGCTGCCGCTAGTTGCCACCATTTACCCAAAATCAGCTCGCTTTGCGCTTCATTTAGCATACTGCCCCATGACACTACCCCGATAGGCACACCGAAACCAAGGAAGCTCAAAATGACTTCAGACTTGATAAATGCCACCACCAGAATAGACATCTGTACCAGGGCAATATGGCTGACATTGGGAAAAATATGGACAAACATACGACGCATATTACTCACGCCAATCGCCTTGGCAGCCAGCACATATTCACGTGCCGTATGTTTCATGTATTCGGCACGAACCAAACGGAAGACCCCGGTCCAGCCAGTCAGACCTAAAATCAGGATGATTGATAAAATACCTTTCTGCTGTAACACTGCGGCAATGGCCAAAACCAGCAACAGATAGGGAATTGAGGTAAAGATATTATAAAACCAGTTGAGGACATCATCGACCCAACCACCAAAATACCCTGCTATTGCACCCAGTGCAGTCCCAATCAGTACAGCGACAAAGGCTGCAATCAATCCAACCAGAATCGAGGTTTCAGCCCCCTTGATGGTTTTCTGTAAAACATCCTGTCCCCATTTATCTGCACCGAAGACTAGACTTTGCTTGAGTTCCCCACTTTCATCCATCAGCTGGCCACCGAGCTCCTGATTAATGGCCTTCATGTCTTCTGCCAGCGGATCGACCACTCCATAATAATCAATGCTTGCACCTGCACCCTGCTCAGCAGCAATTTCAGCATTCAATTCAGCAATGACATCTTTTAAGGGATCAACTGGATTGACCGGTACAGCAACAGATTCTGTACCCTGTTCTGCATCAGATCCAGCCGAAACTGGCGCTGCACTGATAAAACTTGGCGGTGCATAGCTGACCGCTACTTCTTTATTCCAGTCTTTGGCAATCAGGCCGCTCATTGACAGTACCAGCAGCAGCAGATAAAACAGCACCACATACAGGGAAAACATGGCAATCCGGTCACGTTTCAAACGGCGCATGGCCAGTTGCCATAAGCCTGTTGAAGCCGATTCAGGTGCTGCTTCAGCCGCTTGTTCTTTTTTAAATATCGCACTCAGCATAATTCACCTACTTCAACTGTACACGCGGATCGACCCATTTATAGATCAGATCGGCAATCAGGTTGAATATCATGGTCGCAGCAGCAACATAGACCGTAATGGCTTTAATCACAGGAAAATCGGAACGTTCTACCGCAATAATGACTTCACGGCCAATTCCAGGAATACCAAAAAAACGTTCAATCAGGAAAGCACCGATCAGCAGTGCCGGAAGTCCTGCCATGACATCGGTAATAATCGGAATCGAGGCATTGCGCAGGACATGCACGCCCATGATACGGTTTTCACCCAGGCCTTTGGCACGCGCAGTACGTACATAGTCCTGATTAACCTCATCCAGTACAAAGCTACGATACAGGCGTAGTGTTGGTGCAATACTTACCACCAACATAATCAGCACAGGCAACAAGGCATATTTGAAAAGGTTGTCAGCGAAATTATCGCTCCAGCCCTGTACCGGAAACCAACTCAGTTCATAAGCCAGGAAATACTGGAACACGATGATGTAAACCAGAATACTGATCGACATGCCGATCGTACACAGCATCATGATCATGCGATCTGTCAAAGAACCACGAACCGAAGCCACACCCAAAGCCAGAATGATAGAAATAATGGTTTGCAGAATGGTCAGTGGAATCAGAATGGTCAGTGAGGGCCCCAAACGGGTGGTGATAATCTGTGCCACCGACTCCCCGGTACTCCAGCTCACCCCATAATCAAAGGTTAAAATCTGCTTGATAAAGATCCAGAGTTGTACGTAATACGGTTGATCCACACCCAGTTGCTGACGGATGTTCTCAATCTGTTCCGCATTGGCCATTTTACCGGCCAGAATATAGGCAGGGTCTCCGCCTACCCAGTTAAACAGCAAGAATATCAGCAAAATCACCCCGAGCATGGTCGGGATCATTTGCCAAAGCCGTCGAATAATATATGCCAGCATCGCTTGCCTTCCTTAATTTTTTCCAGAGATTTCATTAAAGAAAGCTTTGCTGTCCGGATCACGACCCAAGAAGTCTTTCACCATTTGCTCGCCATGCTTTTGTCCGCCTTGAGCCAGGACCGTATTACGATAATGCGCACCGACTTTCTTGTCCATGAGCTGATCACCAAAGGATGAAAGCATATCCAGGGCAATGACTTCAGACCACATATAGCTGTAGTAACCTGCCTGATAGCCGCCCATCAGATGCCCGAACTGTCCCGGGAACTGCTGACCGCTGACATAACCCAAGGCGGTCTTGCCTTCCATATCCTGCCAGAGTTTTAAAGGCTCAATGTTTTTTGCATCTTTACCATGCAAGGCCATATCATATTGGGCATATAAAGCCTGACGGGCGTAATGCAGGCCTCGACCGTAATTCTTCACATTCTTTAAGCGCTCGGTCATGGCAGCATCCACCCGAGGACATGCCGGCTCACAGTAATCCGCTACTTTTGACAAGGTTTCCAGACGGCGTGCCCACTCTTCATACATCTGTGATGGTGCTTCTACAAAGTCACGCTCTACCGAGGTACCAGACTGTTCTGTATAGCGGGTTTTCGATAGAATCCCGTGCAAGGCATGACCCATTTCATGCACAAAGGTTTCCAGCTCGTTGCTATTCAAGCCCTTACGGTTAAAATTGGTCACCAGTACCGATACCGGACGACGCTGATTCAGGGTACTGCCGCCATAAGCTCCCCAGACAGCTGCATGCCCATATTTACCTTCACGCGGGTATTTATCGACATATAATCCGCCCAAGAATTCGCCCGTTGCTTTGTCATGTACCGCATAATATTCCACTTCATCATGCCAGGCCTTGACTTTCACCGGCTTGAACTCAATGCCATAGAGTTCCGAAGAAATAGCGAATAACCATTTTTGCGATGCTTCTGTCGGGAAATAATCCCGCAATTTTTCCTGGTCTACCTTGTATTTGGCCTGACGCAGTTTTTCACTCCAATAACCCTGATTCCAGCGTGTAATTTCTGCTTTCTCTAACGGAACTTTTAAAGTTTCAGCCTTGAACTGGCGTAATTGTTCTACATCCTGCTTTTCTAGAGGTGCAACTTTGGCATAAACCTCATCCAGAAAACCGTTCACTGCTTCAGGAGTTTTGGCCATACGGAATTCAAGCGCAGAATGGGCATAGCTTTCCTTATCAAAAAGTTGTGCCATTTCATAACGCAGATCAATGGCTTTTTTCATGAATTGCAAGTTTTGTTCGGTCCCGCGACGCGTGTAAGCGGTCTGGTAACGTTTGCGTGCTTCATCACTTTCTGCCAGCTCCATAAAAGGCTGGTATTCCGGATAATCAAAGCCAAGCAGATAATTGCCCTTTTCATTTTTCTTTAAATTTGCGATGTAACTTTCTGGCAGGCCTTTCATTTCAGCTGGAGTAAATTCAACTTTTTCAGGGTTATCCCGCACATTTTTGGAAAAATCCTGCCCCAGTTTGGTACTTTCTTCAATAATTTCTTTCAGTCGTTTCTGTTTTTCTGCACTGAGTTGTACCCCGGTATTCTCAAACTGTTCCAGAATATCTTCTAAAAATTTCTGATCAATCGGATCGCTGGCTTTCAGTTTCTTGAACTGGGCATACAGTTTAGGATTCTGATACAGGGTGGTCTGGTATTTGCTGATTTTAAGTTCACAGTCATCGGCTGCCTGACGCAATGCAGGATCCGGATCGACATTACTATATAGTCCTACTGCAGCACCGAAATCCCGGGCTTTGGCATGCAACTCATCCCATTCAGCCAGATAAGGCCCTGCCTTGGCTTTATTTTTAATTTTCTTATTTTCAAATATCTGGATATCTTTTTGCATGGAAGCCAGACTGGCATCACATAAAGACGGAATTTCTGCAGCCTTGAACAATGGCAGCAGCTGTACTTGGGTATCTGCCGCTAAACCTTGATATCCCCCCATCATCATTAAACATAAGGTACTTAATTTTAAAGATTTTGATTTCATATTCATCTCCAGATTTTTTCTTACTTTTTCGTATTAATATCGATATACATCCATTCTGAAGACAGAATCGGATGGGACTTATGTCCAATAATTTGGGGTTGGGTCAAGGCATTACGGTAGGTGCTATAGAGCATCAGGGTCGGCATGTTGACTTCGAGAATCCTGGTCATTTTGCGATAGAGCAGATCACGCTCCGGACCTGGCGGCATGCTCTGGGTTTGCTCGTAAAGACGGTCAAATTCAGGATGCTTGAAACAGGCATTGTTGGTGACATTGACATTCTTGCCATAGAACAGCTGCATAAAATTGTCGGCATCCGGATAATCGGCAATCCATGCAGAACTCTTGAACATGGTTTTACATTGCTTTTCCAGCTTGATGCCTTCAGCAAATGGCATGGCCTTACTGGTCAATCGAATATGAATACTGTCCAGGGTCTTTTTCCAGAACTCACCCTGTTGCTGGCCCCGACTGGTATTCCCAGTAATCAGTTCAATCACCAGAGGTTTACCTTCAGGCGTTTTCCGCCAGCCATCTGCACCGATCTTGTAGTTATAGCGGTCGAGCAACATGTTGGCTGCTTTGACTGAATAGGGAATACTGCTTTTATAGGACGGTGAATAGCCTGCTACTCCTGGGGGGATAGGCATGTGCAGTTTTGCTCCATCCCCCTTAAGTAATACATTGATCATGTTTTCTACAGAAAATGCCATCGCCATGGCACGACGTAAGGCAATTTTTTCTGGCGCGAAACCACCCACGACCGGGTTTTGCATATTCCAGTAATGGTAGCTAATGGAGGGCTCTAAAATACGTGACAGCTTCACTCCCTGCTGAGCCAGCTCAGGCTTTAATTTGTCACCATCGAGGGCCTGTACGACGATATCGCCTTCAATTTCGAGCAGGTCCAGTTCATTTTTCTTAAATGCCAGCATCCGGGATTGCGCTTCTTCAATAACACGCACATCAATAGTGCCGATTTGAGGCATTTTTTTGCCCTGCATGGCTTTTACAATGGCCTGATCTTCTGCACCACTGGCTTTAAAGTCCCAGACAAAACCACGATAAGCTGGATTTGGTTTTAAGATAATCCGTGAGCCTGGTGTCCAACGGCTGAGCACGTAAGGGCCAGTTCCCACTGGCCTATTCATGACCCAACCCGCCTTGTCTTTATATTTTTCAATCACTTCACGAGCTACTGCAGCGGCAGGTCCATGTGCCAGCAACATCGGAAAGTTCTGATCCGGATTATTCAGCTTTAATACCAAGGTATAGCGGTCTGGGGTCTGAATACCTTCAAACGGATTTTCATAGGCTTTGCCATTCTTTTTGGTCAGGGCCATCCATGCGTCCAGCCCTTTAATTCGGCCATCCAGCAACCAGCTGTTCGGTGAATGCAGCTTTGGGTCCAATAGACGTTTCAAGCTATAAGCATAGTCATACGAAGTCAGTTCACGTTTTTTACCGCCGAAGACCGGATCATCGGCAAAGTAAATACCCTTTTTAACTTTAATGGTATAAGTCAAACCGTCTGCACTCACTTGAGGCAAACTGACTGCAGTCAATGGCACTAATTTTGCCGGCGAGGCCAGATAATCATAGGTAAATAAGGTCTCAAAAATCGCAGCATTAATCTTGGCTGAATAACGGTCATGGATATAACCAGGATCAAAACCGGTTTCAGCTGCCAGAAATACTGTTTTTAAAACCTTATTCGGGTTGGCAGGATTGCTAGCCCATGTGGACGCGCCCCCTGCCATCATCAAACCAGCCATTAGCACCCCACTGGCCAGTTTTTTTAAAGTATTTTTATTCACATTCATACTGGTTCTTAATCTTCTCAAGTTATTTTTTAACAGGTTCAATATCCATATATTGCCAAACTGCTCTGGTCACCGGATGGGCCTTAAAACCCTGTACATGCGGATGAATCAACCAGTTACGTATACGAGTATTGTGCAGAATCCATGGATTATCGGCCTCCATCTGACGGTTCATCTGCTCATAATATGGCGCCCGCTGCTGCGGCGGCAGTTTCATCGCGGTCTGGTACAGTGCATCATAAGTTTTGGAGGTATAGCAACTCAGGTTGCCTTGCTGCGCATTTGGCCCATACAGTAACTGGGCAAAGTTTTCCCCTTCCGGATAGTCCGCAATCCAGGCTCCACCCCACATCATATGCTTGCATTGGGTGGCTTCCTTTAAATTGTCAGCAAAATTACTGACCTTGAACTCAATTCGCACCCCGATCGCATCCAGATTTTTTTTCCATAATTCTGCAGAAATCACCGAAGAGCTTGAGCTGGTTGAATTCATTTTTAGTATCAGAGGCTTGCCATCAGGCAAGCTACGGTAACCATTAGCGCCTTTCTTATAACCAAAGCGGTCAAGCAGTTTATTGGCCAGTAATGGGTTATAAGCAATACTGCTTTTATACGTCGGGTCATGTCCACCTACTCCCTCTGGCAAAATCATTTCAGCTTTATCGGCATGACCTTTGTACAGCTGCTGGATAGCTTCTTTCTGGTTATAGGACAAGGCAAGAGCACGACGTAAGGCAATTTTTTCCAGTGAATTTCCACCAATTAACGGATCACGCATATTCATGATGGTATAGGTAATTTCCGGTTCTTTATTCGGATAATGCAGGATGCCTTTTTTCTTGTATTCACTTTTCAGCTGCTTATTTTCCAGTGCCTGTTCGGCACCGCTCGCAGTGAGTTTGTCATAGTCCAGTTGTCCAGACTTTAAAGCCAGCCAGCGAGACTGTTCCTCTTCAATAATACTGATTTTGACCTTGCCAATTTGCGGCATCTGCTTGCCTTGCATGGCTTTGACAATACGTTGATCCCATTCGGAACCATCGCCCTTAAAGTTCCAGACAAAACCGCGATAATTCGGGTTGGCAGTCAGTTCAATACGGCTACGCGGCACATATTTGTGTAACTGATACGCCCCTGTTCCAACCGGATGCTGACCTGCCCGATGACCATAATGTTCGATCGCTTCCCGTGCGGTACCACTAAAAGCAACATAGGCCAGAATGTAAGGAAAATTCAGGTCTGAACGGGTCAAGGTAATTTGTAAGGTATATTTATCTAGAGCTTTTAAACCGGCAATCGGAGCATCATAGTTAAATTTACCCGTTTTTTTGGCCTGCTGAATGACTTGATCTGCGCCAAGAATTTTGCCTTCAATAAAGGAAAAAGAAGGTGAATGATTTTTTGGATCCATCACCCTTTGCATGGAATAAATATAATCCCGGGCGACCAGTTCACGCTTCTTGCCCTGAAAGGCCGGATCCGGACTGAAATAAATTCCTGGCTTGATTTTAAAAGTATAAACTTTGCCATCCTGTTCAACCACGGGTAAAGACTCGGCGGTATTTGGGGCCAAAATTGCAGGCCGGGCCAGATAGTCATAACGCAACAAAGGCTCAAAAATAGCTTCAGCAACGCTACCACTATAAAAATTATAGGTTTTGACCATATCAAAACCATCATCAGGTGCTTCGAAAGCCAAGTTTAAAACTTTATCCGGATGTGCAGATGATTTTGCCCAGGAGGCTTGCCCCGTAGTCATGGCCAAGGCCAAAATTGTCATGCTGAAAAGTGCTGATTTCAAATTTGTACCTATTCTTGATCTTGAAGTTTTATTGCTATAGGAAGTCTTTAACACATCATCCCATATTTGCTTCAATGGATGGGTCAAAGCTGGACAGATGGAATAAAATGAACAAAGCGAATTTCATGCCATCCTCGAAAAATAACGATTTTTTCCTGTTATTAACTCAAAAAAGCTTATTTTTATTAATTATTTAAAACATTATGAATAACATAATATTTTCCATGAATCATTAATTAAATTTTTATCCTCAAAATTCTTACTGAAGTTCATTTCGCACAAAAATAACTCAACCCTGTTTCATCTTATTGCACTATTGTATACCTTTAGGTAAACAATAAATAAACACAAGTAATTGTATTATAAATAATTTATTTTAAAAAAATATTGTATATTTTATGTAAAAATTATGCACCATGATTAAACTTTATTCAATTTCCCTCTCATTTTTGGACTACTTTCTTATTCATTAAATATTTATTTATTGCTTTGACAGGGGTCTCACTTCCTTCTTTCTTCAGATTCGATACACAGACTTCTTAATTTTTCTTCAGTATCGCTCGATAAATTCAAACCTCATTCAATTAAATCAATATTTTTCAATAATTTAAAAATATAAAAATATAAAATTTTATAAGTTGGCATCCGCCTTGCTTAGATCAACCCAGCACTACTTCACATAACAAAAGGGTGAAATTTACGATGAAAAAAAATAAATTGGTCGGATCTATGGGGGCTCCAACCGTCAGCAAAAGACTACTCAAGTTAAGCGCACTCAGCTTAAGTATGATGTGCTTGTCTTTGGCACATGCAGCCGATGAACCAGAAAACTCTGCCGCTCAACCTACCAAGGTTCAAAAAGTGACAGTGACAGGTTCATCTATTAAAGGAGTAGCTGCACAAAGCGCCTCACCAATCACGATTATTAAAGGTGAAGATCTGGTGAATCAGGGGGTAACCACTGTAGAAGAAGCATTGATGAAAGTCAGTGCCAACCAAGCAAGTTATGTCACAGCACAAAATGTCGGTGCCAGTAATACCAGTGGTTCAACAGCAAATTTACGTGGTCTTGGTTCGGATAAAACTTTAGTTTTAATTAATGGTCGCCGTGTTGCAAGCAGTGCATTTGGTACCGATTCAACCAACTTAAACAACATCCCTCTCGCATTGGTAGAGCGCATTGAAGTCTTACGTGACGGCGCATCTGCAGTCTATGGTGCAGATGCAGTGGGTGGTGTAATCAACTTTATTACGAAAAAGCAATATGAAGGCGTGGGCATTACTTTAGGTGGTCAAATTCCTGAAGAAAAAGGCGGCGAAAAAATTGACGTTTCGCTTTTTGGGGGATATGGCGATCTAGATGAACAAGGTTTTAATGTCTACGGTGTGATCGATTACCGAAAACAAGATACGATTTGGGCAAAAGACCGTAAAGTCAGCCGCCGTGGTGGGGTACTTCCTGAATTAGGAATTGATGGCAGTTCAGCAAATGCTTTCCCTGCAAACTTCTACGATCCTATCACAGGTATTTTGGGTAACCCTTATGGGGATAATTGTTTAAATACCAAAGATACTGTTGCTGAAGATGGTTTCTGTTATTTAAATACCCAAACTGTTATTGGTATTGTGCCTGAACAAGAGAATCTTTCTGCGTTAGGTCGCGCAACTTTCAAATTGTCAGATAACTTTAATGCGATTGGTGAGTATATCTATGCACGTGATGAAGTAACCACTTCAATTGCGCCTGATGTTTATAGTCGTAGTGTGACCTTGCCTTATGCCAGTCAATATTACCCTGGCAAAGGTATTACTCCAGCAGTTGATGGCTTGGCGACTAACACATTACAACTGTATCTACGTTCACAAGGCGGTAACCGTGTTTCTAAGTCAATTAACGAATCGAACCGTATCTTTGCAGGGATTGAAGGTGAAGCATACGGTTGGGATATGAATGGTGGTGTTACTTATGCAAAAAGTGATGCGACTGACAGTTTCGTAAGTGGTTATTTAAACCGCAGTAGAGTTCAGGCTGCACTTGATAATGGAACTTTAAACCCATTTGGCCCACAAGCAGCAGCCAATGCCGGCTTATGGAACACTTTTGATGTCAAAGGCGATACCAATCAGGCATCTTTAGAATCCACTACAATTGACTTTACCGTGAGTCGTCCAATCTACACACTGCCTGCAGGTGATGTCGGTTTTGCACTCGGTGGCAGTTTCTCCAAACAAGACTGGGAAGCAACTGTAAATTCTGAAATTGTTGCTCAAGTTCCAGGCAGTGGTATTGATCCAAATAAACCAAAAAGCTCAGGCGATCGTGACATTAGTGCAGTATTTACTGAACTCCAAGTACCTTTATTGACCAACCTGGAATTACAGTTAGCTGCTCGTTATGATGACTATAGCGATTTTGGTGACACCTTTAATCCTAAAGTGGCTTTACGTTGGGAACCAGCTAAAGAACTCATGTTCCGTACTTCTTACAGTACTGGTTTCCGTGCACCAAGCTTATATGAGGTCAATGCTCCTTCGGTCAGAACTTGGACTGGTGCAAGATATAATGACCCGATTCTTTGCCCGGGTGGTACACCAACTGAAACCAGATACCAAACTGAATGTAATACCCAGTTTATCCGTACACAAGGCGGCAATTCTGAACTAGGTCCAGAAGAGTCAACATCTTACATGGCTGGTTTTGTCTTTGAACCGATCAAAAACTTAGTTTTCACTGCCGATTACTACAATATCGAAATTGAAAACTTAGTGGGAACGATTGGTGAAGCATCAATTTTTGGTGATCCAGAAAAGTATGCTCAATACTTTGTTCGTAATGCAGAAGGTCGTATCGATCATATCTCAACTAACTTGATTAACTCCGGTGGCTTGAAAACCCAAGGTATTGATTTGAGTTTGAACTATCTTTCTCCAATGACGGCAACTGGCCGCTTCGGTTTTGGTATTGACGGTACTTATGTGATCAAAATGGATTACCAAAGTGAACCAGGCGGCGAGTGGGAAGGTTATGTCGGTGTTTATGATGACCCAGCAGTGGTTCGCTGGAAACATACTGCAAACGTGAACTGGTCTTATGAAAACTGGAGAATGGTGTTTGAACAACAGTTCGTTCGTGGTTATGAAGACTATTCAGAAGAACGCGATGTTGCTGACTACACCGTATACAACATTTCTGGCACTTACAAAGGATTTAAAAATCTGGAGCTAACTGCCGGTATTAAAAATATGTTCGATGCAGAACCACCTGCCTCTGACGTAATGGATAACTTCCAATACGGTTATGACCCACGTTATAGCGATCCAACAGGCCGCGCTTACTTCTTACGTGGTACCTATAAATTCTTTTAATTAATTACTTCGCAAACACTGCTGCCAAGCGGTGTTTGCGGTTTTCCCCGTTTAATTTTAGCCAAACAAAAAATAATGCTGCCTGTAATCAAAAAAAATTCTCATCAGTGCACTATTTCCTGTTTGTCTTAAATTCTAGGAGTCATGATGGGCACAAAGTTTGAAGACTTAGAAAAAAACTCCGCCAAAAAACTGACTGGTATTGGGGTCGTTGTTTTTTTGCATATCCTGGTTGGCCTGGTACTCATGGCTGGTATGGCAAAAGACATTATTAAACCGACGGAACAGCCGGTTGAGCTAATGATTATTCAAGATATTAAGCCGCCTGAACCTGAGCCACCAAAAGAAACACCACCTGAACCACCAAAAATCGTGGAAAAAGTGGCACAAGTGCCTGAGGTGAAACCGGTTGAAAAAGTCGTTCCTGTACAGAAAACACTTCCAACGCCAACCCAACCGACAACTGTTGCAGTGCCTACTCCCGTTGCAGCGAATCCTTCACCAAGTCCGATAGCAGCACCGGCTCCAGTAGTCGCAGCCGCTCCAGCACCAGCCCCTCCACCCGCTGGTGTCACTCGTGGTGTTTCACAAGGTGAAGCAGGTTGTAAACGCCCAGACTATCCACGTGATGCACTAATGAATGAAGAACAAGGTGAAGTCTTGATCTCTGTATATGTAAATACCACCGGCAAGGTCCAGGATGCCAAAGTGAAAAAGTCGAGCGGTAGTCGTGCGCTGGATCGTGCAGCATCCAAGGCCTTCAGTTTATGTACTTTCAAGCCAGCAATGAAAAATGGCGAGCCGCAAGAATCTTGGTATGACATTCCCTATGAATTTGTCCTTGACTAACAGATACAACAGATAAAGAAAAAAATCAGGAGATCTATGATGAAAAAATCACTAAAACCTTTAAAAAATATGACTGCTGCTGGTGTGATTGCCATGAGCACTTTATTGCCCCTGCAAGCAGTTTTTGCCGAACCGTCTGCTACGCCAACCAGTACCGTAACGGATACAGCGGCAACACCAGCGACAGCGGCTGAACCGACGCCTCCAGCACCTGCTGCGGCTGAAGAACCTGCTCACAATCCTTATGGTCTGGAAGCCATGTGGAAAGAAGGTGACATGGTATCTAAAGTCACCCTGTTCATTCTGGTCATTATGTCGATCGGTACCTGGTACATCATGATCAGCAAATGTTTACAGCAAAGTAAGATCCGTAAGCAAGCCAAGGAAGCTGAACACCAATTCTGGGAATCATCTTCTCTAGATAATGCAACCGAGAATCTGGACGAAGCCAGCGTCTACCGTTTTATTGCGGAAAAAGGGATTAAATCAACTAAAAATCATGGCGGTACACTACTTGAGCGTATTGATTTCAATACCTGGGTCACTATCTCAATTTCCCGTGCGATCGACAAAATCCAGAACCATCTGAGTGGTGGCCTGGCCTTCCTTGCGACAGTAGGTTCTACTGCGCCCTTTGTTGGCCTGTTTGGTACGGTTTGGGGTATCTATCACGCACTTACCGCGATTGGTGTTTCTGGTCAGGCTTCGATTGATAAAGTAGCAGGTCCAGTGGGTGAAGCACTGATCATGACAGCGATCGGTCTGGCAGTCGCAGTTCCTGCGGTACTCGGCTACAACTGGTTGACTCGCCGTAATAAAGCGGTCATGGAAGAAGTACGTACCTTTGGTTCTGATTTACACGCAGTATTACTCAGCGGCGAAATTACGACCAACAATCCTGTTAATCGTGACGTGAAGTAAGAGTGAGGTATCAGCCATGGGAATGATGGTCAATTCAAACGACAGCGATGATGAGGTAATTGGAACCATTAATACCACACCTTTGGTTGATATTATGCTGGTTCTGCTCATTATCTTCCTGATTACTGTACCGGTTGCCATTCATACCGTACCAGTCGATCTGCCAGAAGAACGTAATGTCCCGTATGAAACCAAGCCAGAAAATGTTCAGCTGGCCGTCAATAAAACCGGCGATATTTTCTGGAATGAGTCTTATATCCCGGATAAGACGGTTTTACTGAGCCGATTACAGGCAGAAGCTCAAAAGCGACCTCAGCCTGAAGTGCATATCCGTGGTGATCAGATAACGCCTTATGAAGCAATTGATCAGGTGATTAGTACCACCCAACAGGCCGGTATCGGCAAAATTGCTTTTGTCACCACTCCGCCCGCTACACCTTAAGCACAAAGAGGGATTAAGTTTATGGGTATGAATGTTGGTTCAAATCAAGATGATGATGTGATGTTAGATGTCAACATGACGCCACTGATTGATGTCATGCTGGTCTTGCTGATTATGTTTATTATCACAATTCCTTTGCCGAATAACTCGATTAATATCGATCTACCGAATGGAACGCCTCCTGTAACCGATGAAAAACCGCCTGAGCTGGTAGAATTACGTCTGGATGCACAAGGTAAGATTTTCTGGAATGAACAGCCGGTAGCAAATACCCAAGCTCTGGAAAACTTATTCAAGACAGTAGCGCAAAAAGCGGATCAGGATCAGATTAAAATCAAGGCGGATCGTGCCACTGAATATAAACATATCGCTATGGTCATGGCGGCAGCTCAAAGGCTGGAGGTCAAAAAAATTGGCATTATGAGTAATAACAACTAAGTATTTTCAAGATATAAAAAACCCAGCATGTGCTGGGTTTTTTATTCATCCGGTTTTACATCTGTGACTGAATATAATTTTGCAGACCAATCAGTTCGATTAAGCGCAATTGTTTTTCTAACCAGTAAGTATGGTCTTCTTCGGTATCCGACATTTGCTGGCGTAACATATCACGGCTGATATAGTCACCTTTCTCTTCGCACAGTTTGATGCCCTGCGCCAGTTTTTCCCGCACATGATATTCAAGTTTTAGATCGGCTTTCAGGCAGCTCACCACATCCTCGCCAATCTCAACGTCATCGCGCTGCATGTTTGGCGTTCCTTCAAGGAACAGAACACGACGGATAATCGCATCCGCATGCTGGGACTCTTCTTGCATTTCGTGATCGATACGTTCAAAGATTTTGGTTAAGCCCCAATCTTCATACATACGAGAGTGAATCAAGTATTGGTCACGAGCAGCCAGTTCGCCACCGATCAACATATTTAAATAATCTACGACTTCTGGATTTCCGCGCATTTGAATAACTCCCTACCTATATTTTGCTATTATGGCGAAAAGCAATTAAATTTGCAAAGCTTAACCATGGTTAAATATTTGATTTTTATATAATTAAAATGAGAAATACTTGCATTTACACTTCGTTCTTAATGAAATCCCATTTATAAAACAACACTTTGCATTTTCATTACGCTTGGCAATAACCTAAAACTGGCAAATAAACACATGCGTTAAAATTTGTAAATCTTAATTTTGACCAGACAGATTCATTCTTTTTGTATAAACATCACTGCATTGGCGTACTTCATGCTTAAATTTCGCTTATCATTCACACAAATTTAAAACAACAACGGTTCCGATATGACACATCCACAAACAACAGCGCCTGTTCTGGTTACCGGTGCATCGGGTTATATTGCCAGCTGGGTTATCCAGAAATTACTCACGCAAGGCTATACCGTACATGCCACGGTACGTGACCTGAATAAAAGTAAAAGCTTTGCCCATTTAGAAAAAATTGCCGACAGCACTCCGGGAACTCTCAAGTTATTTCAGGCCAATTTATTAAGCCCGGGTTCCTTTGATCAGGCGATGCAAGGTTGTGAAATTGTCTTTCATATGGCCTCACCTTTTGTGGTCACCAACTATAAAGATGCAGTCAAAGATATTATTGAACCTGCGGTATTAGGCACTGAAAATGTACTGAATAGTGTCAATCAGACCGAATCAGTGAAACGCGTGATCGTCACATCGAGTATCGCATCCACCTATGGCGATGCCATTGATATTCTACAAACTGAAAATAACAGTTTTGATGAATCATGCTGGAATACCACCAGTTCAGCCACACATCAGCCTTATCCTTATTCTAAAGTCATGGCAGAGCGTAAAGCCTGGGAAATGGCTGAAGCACAGGATCGCTGGGATCTGGTCTGTATCAATCCTGCACTGGTTTTTGGTCAATCCTTAACGCCAAATACCCAATCCGGTAGTGTGGAAGTCCTGCAACAGTTTGCCAATGGTATGACTTTACTTGGCGTTCCACCGATGTGGAATGGCGTGGTCGATGTTCAGGATGTTGCTGAAGCGCATATCCGTGCTGCGTTTAATCCGCAAGCGCACGGTCGTTATATCATTTGTAGTGAAAGCTTGAGCCTGCTGGAAATGGGCCAAATTCTGCGGGCACATTTTGGCAATAAGTTTCCGTTCCCGCGCAATCAATTGCCGAAGGCAGCCTTCAAAATGTTCGGGCCTGTAGCAGGTTTTAGCCGCAAATTTGTAGAACTGAATATGGGTTATCCAATTTTCTTTAATGCGCAGAAAAGTAAAGATGAGCTCGGTATTGAGTATCGTCCGGTGAAAGAAAGTCTGGTAGAACATTTCCAGCAGCTGCTCGATGATGGTGTTGTGAAAAAATATATTCCTTAATCTTTTTATGCAAAAAGCCACCTGAAGGTGGCTTTTTTAACTCTTATTCTTTCATGAAATGTGCAGAGATTTAGGCTTCAAGCTGACCATAGTCTTGCATCAAGCCAATAAACTGTTGTTCATTGATCACTGGAATACCAAGTTTTTCTGCTTTATCCAGTTTTGAGCCAGCTTTTTCACCCGCAACCACACATTTGGTTTTGCTGGATACACTGCCACTGACTCGTGCACCTAAGGCTTGCAATAACTGGGTTGCATCATCTCGTCCCATACTGCTTAAAGTCCCGGTGACCACCCAGCTTTCGCCGTTTAACGGCTGACGAGTCGGTGCGATCGGTGCATCCCAGTGAATACCGGCAGCCAGTAAACGATCCAGAACTTCCAGATTATGCGGTGCCTGAAAGAAATCCAGAATCCATTCCGCAGTGATATCACCTACATCCGGAGTTTTCTTTAAAGCCTCCAGATCGGCCTGACGCAAGGCATCCAGCGTCTGGAAAGTATTGGCCAGCATCCGCGCCGTAGTTTCACCCACCCCACGAATACCGAGTGCATAGATAAAAGCAGCCAGTGTGGTCTTTTTACTGTTTTCAATGGCATCCAAAAGATTCTGAACCGATTTGGCGCCCATCTTTTCAATACCGAGCAAAGTCTCACGATGTTCATGCAGATGGTAAATATCTGAGACATCTTTTAAAAGATTTAGATGTAGCAGTGACTCTACCCAGCGATCACCCAGCCCTTCGATATCCATGGCCTTACGCGACACAAAGTGACGAATGGTTTCGATCCGCTGCGCAGCACAATAGAGTTCGCCAGAGCAACGGGCCAATGCTTCACCTTCCGGCATCACCACGGGTGAATCACAGACTGGACATTGCTCAGGCAAATGCACTTCAACTGCATCAACCGGGCGAAATTCCGGCCAGACTTTTTCAACTTTAGGAATCACATCGCCACTACGATAAACACTAACTGTATCGCCAATACGCACATCCAGACGGTGAATTTCGCCGATATTATGCAGCGTCACATTGGAAACTGTTACTCCACCGACAGCAACTGGATTTAAACGCGCAACCGGCGTCAATGTTCCAGTACGACCCACTTGCCAGTTAATATTTTCTACTGTGGTCAGTGCTGCAACTGCCGGAAATTTATAGGCGGTGGCCCAACGCGGTTCACGGCTCAGGAAACCAAGCTGTTGTTGCTGTTTCAGGTCATTGACCTTGATTACCATGCCATCGATTTCGACACTGAGACTGGCACGTTCATCAATAATCTGTTCATAGACCTTTTGCACGTCCTGAATACTGTCACAAATAAAGTGACGCTCGCCAACCGCAAAACCGAACTGATGTAACCATTCCAGACTGGCGGACATAGTGGTTTGTCCATGATGCGGCACGCACTGAGCAATCCCATAAGCATAAAAAGCCAATGGCCGCGAGGCAGCAATATTCGGGTCCAGCTGACGCAAACTTCCTGCCGCAGCATTACGCGGATTAGCAAAGGTCTTTTCACCTTTGGCGGCATTGGCTGCATTCAGTTTTTCAAAACCGGATTTCGGCATCAACACTTCGCCGCGGACTTCCAACAAATCGGGAATGATGCCATTCACCGGAGATAAAAGTTTCGGCAGGTTGCGAATGGTTCTGACATTCTGGGTGATGTCTTCACCGGTTTCCCCATCGCCGCGTGTCACCCCACGCGTCAATACGCCATGCTCATACCAGAGTGAAATGGCCAGACCATCAAATTTCAGTTCCACATCATATTCAATTTTTTGATTTGGCAAACGTTCTTCAATACGGCGGGCAAAAGCCAGCAGATCTTCCTGATTAAAGACATTGCCTAATGACAGCATCGGCACAGCGTGTGTTACGGTCACAAATTTTGAAAGCGCCTGCCCACCCACTTTATCTGTCGGGCTATCGGACTGGATCAGGTCAGGATATTGTTGTTCTAAGGCTTTGAGCTGATGAAAGAGCTGATCATATTCACTGTCTTCAATGCTCGGTTGATCCATCACATAATAAGCATGGTTATGCTTGGCAAGCAGTTGAATCAGTTGACGCATTTGCGCAATGACAGTGGCATCTTGGGTCATAATTTCACCATAAAAAAGGGCGGAAAATCCGCCCTGTAGAATATTCAGCTTTTGGCTATTATAAAAATTGCAGTCTACAGATTCAACTTGGAGATTGAACAAAGCAGCCTTAAACTTCCGTACCTTGTCCAGCACGATAATCAATAGCCTGATGGCGCCAGAATTCACGTAATTGTGGAGTAAATTCCTGCTGGTTCTGATCATAGACCAGACCATCGACTTCACGGGCAATCAAACGTGAAATACTGTCCATGGTATCAAACGCATTTTGTACATCGCTATGCGGTAAAGCCAGGAAGAATGCCAGACCTTTCACTTCCTGAGTCGACAGGGTTTCCAGATCAAAGCCTTCCATTCCGGTATCGGTCATTTGCAATACCGAAAACAGCAGTTTTGAACCATCTTCACTATAACGGTGGAAACAGGCCAATTCACCATAACGCAGGCCATATTTCAATAAAACCTTCAAGGTTTTATCACCCGAAAGTACACGGCCTTGCGGATAGATATGCAAAGAAATAATGGTTTCAGCATTGGACAAAGCACTTTCTTCATCCACTATTTTTTGCTCATGCAGATGTGCATCCAGAATACTACTTTCATCATTAAATTCAGAAATTTCTGCTTTTTCGATGTTGCTGTTCAGGCTGAATTCAGGCATTTCTTCCTTGGTTTCAATCTGGCTATTCTTCTGTTCCGCTTCTACCTGTTGAACATCTGCTGCCGTGACTACCGACTTTTCCACTACTTCAGCTTCTGTTGACGGGGCAGCTACAGGAGTTTCGACTGCTTTTGGCTCAACCGGAGTTGATTCAGCCTTGCGAAAGGCGGAAGGCTTTTCAGGAGCCGGTTCATCTATACCCAAGCTTGGCTCGATACGATCAGATTCGACATCCTGTTGTGCCAACTGAGAACGTACATGCCTTGGAATGATCGGGGTCTGGCTATCCGGGTCGATATGCAGGTTGGCATCCAGTGAAGGTACAGCCTCTACAGGTTTTTTGAACAGCATTCTTATACCAAACAGCATAATCACAATTGCGATAACAATCCCGATAATGGTGGTGATTTCCATATTATACCTCCGCAGCTAGGCCGTATTCTTTTGCCTGTTCCAAATTAACTGTCACTAATTTTGATGTTCCCGGTTCAGGCATGGTTACACCTAAAAGATCAGTCGCCATCATCATTGCAAGTTTGTTATGGGTAATATAAATAAATTGTACGTGTTCAGAAAGCTCTTTAACTAAATTACAAAAGCGTCCCACATTGGCATCATCCAGCGGTGCATCGACTTCATCCAGTACACAAAATGGTGCCGGATTTAAGCGAAAAATCGCGAATACCAATGCTAATGCGGTTAAGGCCTTTTCTCCACCAGAGAGTAAGGCCAATGAGCTGTTTCGTTTACCCGGTGGTCGGGCCATCAGTTTTACACCCGACTGCCAGCCATCTTCAAGGCTTAAACTCGCCTCACCGCCTTCAAACACTTTCGGGAACAGGTTTTGCAGTTCAGCATTGACCTGATCAAACGTGTGCATAAACAGTTTACGGGTTTCCTGATCAATACTCTTCATCGCGGCCTGTAGCTGTTCAACCGTATTTTCCAGATCCTGCATCTGGTGACTCAGTTCCTCATAACGTTTTGACACTTCTTCATATTCTTCAGAAGCCGCCAGATTGACTGCACCAAGTTTATCGAACTGAGCCTGAGCTTTTTCCAGTTTCGCCTGATGTGCTTTAAGGTCAATATTCAGTCCGGAAATTACTTCACTATTCAATTCTTTCAGCTGTTCAGAATAATGCTGCAAATCAGATTTGGCTGCCTGCCAGGCCAGACGTTTTTCTTCCAGTGTACTGCGGAGTTTTTCATCCTGCTGCTGGAAGCTGTGACGCTGTTCGGTCAGCTGCTGCTGTTTGCTCTGCACCTGATTTAATTCAATCTGCCAGTCGGCCCAGGTCTTTTGCAGCTTTTCAGTGATCTGCGCCTGTTCATTAAACTGGCTCTGTAAAGCAGGTAATTCCAGCTGTACCGGATCGACAAATTTCTTGGCTTGCTCGATTTGTGCAGTAATTTGTTGAGACTGTTCTTTTAGGAAAACCTGATCTTTTTCCAGTAATTCAATCTGCTGCTGGCTTTGCACATTTTGCCGACGCAGCACTTCTAGTTCCTGCTGCGCTTGCTGACTGAGCTGCTGTGAGTCATCCAGCTGAGCACTCAATTCTTCCAGCTGGAATTGTAGGGTTTTATAATTTGGTAACGCCTGTTCCAGCTTGATATTCAAGGCATGCAGGTCAATTTCCAGATCATCTTTCTGCATGGCATCTTCTTCAAGCTGCTCATCCAGTTGTTGCAGCTGATGCTGTAATTGCTGCTTTTGCAATGCAAAAGCCTGTGCACTACTTTGTACTTTAGCAATATTGACATCGAGTTGCTGCAGCTGCTTTTGAGCTTGTTTCTGCTGCTCGCTGATACTCTGAATCTGATTTTGCAAAGCTTTAACCTGATTGGCGAATTCAGGTAACTGCTGCTCCAGCTGCATAAACTTAGGTTCAAGTTCCGCAAGCTGCTGCTCGATTTCATCCAGACGGATTCGATGACTCAATGCGCCTTGTCCGGCCTGACTGGCTTCATCATAGTCCAGCGCAATGACCCAGTCTGACCCAACATGATAGCCATCCAGACTTAGGATTGACTGGCCTTGTAATAGCTCAGTTTGAAGAGGCAATGCTTGCGCTAATGTATCTACGACCGCGACTTGTTGCCACAGTGAATAATGTGGAGATTCAATCCAATCGGCCAGACACATCGTATTGGCAATCTGAATTTTATTCTGAACAGCCTGTTGCTTTAACTGACGCGCACAATCTTCAAGGAAGTGCTCGCCCTCGGCCAGAATCTGGGCAGACAGCCACTTGGCCAAAAACTTTTCGATCAGGCTGGCATGTCCTTTGCCTGCATCATTGAGCTTAAGCACATGCATCAACTGGACCGCATCACTCTTGGCATTTGGGTTAGCTTTGGTCAGTAATTGGCTCAGGTTTTTCTTTTCTGAATGAAGTACCTGAATTTCAGATTTGAGCTGCATCAAGCGCTGTTGTTGGGTCGCCTGCTCTTCCTGAATCTGCTCGAATTGAGTTCTTAAATCTGTTAATTGAATTTCATAGCCAACGATTTGCTGTTCAGCTTGGGCTTTGTCTGCCTGATACTGCTCCAGCTCATCTTGCTGCGCCTGTTGCTGAATCTGTGCACTTTGCTGTTGGAGCGTCTGTTTCTGCTGTTCAATCCGCTCAATATTCTTTGCCAGTTGCTCGCTTTGAGCCAACATCTGTAATTTACGCTGTTGCTGCTGTTCAACCTGGGTTTTTATCTGGGTAAATTGCGCTGCCACAGTGCTATATTGAGATTTAAGCTCAGTCAGATTCTGGCTTTGCGCCTGACTCTGACCATCTTGCTGCTGCAATTGTGCCTGCTGATCTTCAAGTTGCTGCTGCAAGGTTTCGAGTTGCAGTTCAATCAACTGCAAACGCTCTTTGGTTTGGACTTTTTGCTGTTCCAACTTGATCAGACTGGTGGAATTCTGCTCCAGCAAAGACTGCTTTTGTTGCAGGGTCATTTCCAGTTCAGCCAGTTTTTTCTCGGCCTGTTGCCATTCACTTTGCAAAGGGGTGGATTGCTGAATCAGACGCTGAAACAGTTCACTGGTACTGCCCAAATCATGTTCAACGGTAGTCAGTTCAGAGCGCACCAGCTTAAAATTTTCCCCGAGCATATTCATCTCAAGGGTATATTCTTCTTGTAAGCGCTGGCTCTGCTCACATTGAAAAGACAGAATTTCAATCTTGATGGTACGTATCTGCCCTTCCAGTTCTTTATATTGAATCGCACTTTCCGACTGACGTTTCAGGGTTTTTAGCTGAGATTTCAGTTCGGAGGCGATATCTCCCAGACGCGACAGGTTTTGTGTGGTGTGATCCAGATGCAGCATCGTTTCACGGCGACGCGCCTGATAGCGTGATACACCCGCGGCTTCTTCAATATAAACCCGCATTTCATCTGGCTTGGCATCGACCAGACGGTTGATCATGCCCTGCTCGATAATCGCATAAGAACGTGGCCCAAGACCGGTACCAAGGAAAATATCGGTAATATCACGACGACGGCATTTGCTGCCATTCAGGAAATATTCGGACTTGCCATCGCGGTTGACCTGACGGCGTACTGCCAGTTCATTATAGGCATTATAAGCACCGCCCAGCTTGCCATAGGTATTGTCAAAGCGCAGTTCTACACTGGCCATGCCCACCGGTTTACGTTTCGCAGTTCCGGTAAAGATTACGTCCTGCATGCTGCCACCACGCAGCTGGCGCGCACTGGACTCGCCCATGACCCAGCGTATGGCATCAATGACGTTAGATTTACCACAACCATTCGGTCCCACGACCGCAGTACGATTATCTTTAAAATGCAAAGTGGTACTGTCGGCAAAAGATTTAAAGCCTGAAAGTTTTAAACTGCTTAAACGCATAATGTCCTGATTTAACGTCGTGAGCGTCTGGCCCACGCGAGTTCAATTTGTTTCATCCGTGTCAGAGATTCCAACACAAGGTTGCGCAAGTGTCGACAAAAATCTTCCATAAATAAAGTGGCCTGATGGCTTTTTCGTATCAAAATTGCTTCAGTGACCAGTTTAAATAAGTCAAAAGATTCCTGTAACTCGCGTCTGGAAATATTCAGGGTCAGAAAATAGCTCCGACGTAAAGATGGCAGCAGTTCCTGATAGTAGCGCATCAGATAAGGATTCCCCACCATCTCATGCTGCTGGGCCATGCCCTGAAAGATCAGATCATAAAACTTTTCAGTGTGTCCTTGGCGAGTTTCTGCTTCCAATTGCTCTAATAATAGCTGAATGCGCTCAGCTTCATGCACCCGCCAGGTTTCCGCCATGCGATACACCATTTGCCCGAGCAATAATGAGGTCATGTCAAATAAGGCACGTACCTGCAAGGCCGACATTTCCGAGACAATCGCCCCACGGCGCGGGAAAATTTCAATCAGCTGGGTGCGTTCCAGCAAAAGCAGGGCTTCACGAACCGAACCCCGACTGACATCAAGCTCTGAGGCAATCCTGAGTTCCTGTATACGTTCGCCTTCGACCAGTTCACCGCGAATAATCTGTTCGCTAATGTGCTTGGCAATCTGCTCAGACAAACTGTGCGCTTGTTCTAATGGCATACCGTTCCTGTCTTTATTTTTATGGATACTGGTTTAGCCCTTTATTTGGACTATGTTGCTATTAAACGGGTTTTTATCCATAAATACTTTGACATTGTCAGACAATCTTATGTCTATATAGCCAACTTAGGCCCATAAAAAAGGAGAATAGTGAGCTATTCTCCTTATACGGTACATCAGTCCAACCGAAAAGGTTTAAATCAGGCCATAAACCCTTGATAAATAAAATACAGGCCGACGGTGGTCAGTAGTGCAGCAAAACATTTTTTTAATACGGCCGGTGAAAGCAGATGTGCCACTTTTGCCCCTAGCTTGGCCGTGAAAAAACTCATCATGCTGATACCGATAAAGGCATAAATATGAATATAGCCAATAGTATTTGGCACGGTGACCTGCGCCTGTTTACCAAACCAGATAAAACCCAGCGCACCTGCGACTGCAATTGGCAATCCACAAGCCGCAGAGGTCGCTACGGCTTTTTGCATCACGATTCCGCAGCGATTCAGAAATGGGACGGTCAGACTTCCCCCGCCAATCCCAAAGATCGCCGATGCCACACCGATTCCACCACCTGCAGCAATTTGTACCGGGGTTGAAGGCAATTTTTGATTCGGATCAATCTGGATATGCGCTCCCTTGAACATTCTAAATGCCACCCAGACCGCAAAAAAGCCAATCATTAACTGCAAACCCTGACCAGATAAATAATCGGCAATCCCCGCACCTAGGAAAGAACCGATAATCAGACCTGGCGCCAGATTACGAAACACAGGCCATAGTACTGCCCCTCGCTGATGATGCGCCATCACCGAACTGATAGAAGTCACAATAATCGTTGCCAAGGAAGTGCCCACCGCCATATGCATAATCACGCTGGGATCGTGCTGAAGCTGGGTAAAAACAATGTACAGGATCGGCACAATAATCAAACCACCACCGACCCCAAACAGGCCTGCGGTGAATCCGGCAATTGCACCAATCAATAAATATATGATTAACTCCATAACGATATTTACCACGTTTAGATTCAAATGGATGTAGAAACTCGTGAACTGCAACAACGATTAAGCGATGCAGGCCAACTCCCGGAAGTCTTACTCATCAAACCGATTACGACATCGACCAATGATGATGTGCGCGAATTGGCAATGAAGGGGGTACAGCAGGTTCTGGTATGCAGTCATGTGCAGACCCAAGGCCGTGGACAGCGTCAACGTCAGTGGATTTCACCTGAAGGGAACATCTATTTAAGCACATTGCTGCATACACAAAAACCCATCGATGGTCGTCTGGCGCTAGAAATTGCGTTAAATATCCTGCAAATGCCCAGTCTAAAAGGCCTGGAATTACAGGTGAAATGGCCGAATGACCTGTATAGCCTGCACGGAAAATGGGGCGGCATTCTGGTCGAGCCGATTTCATCTACACAGGTGGTGGTCGGTGTAGGTTTAAATATCGATCCTCTGCCCACTGACCTTCCAGATCAGCAGGTTAGCTCCTTGAACGAGTTGGGATTATCACATACCTCAAGAGTCGAGCTGATTGCCCAGTTATATCTGGCGATTCAGCAAGCCGGGCAATGGTTTAATTATGGCAGTCAAAACCTGGCGGCGCGTTTCAATCGATCGGCTGCATTTATGCAACAAACGGTTGAATTTACTGACGTGCAAGGGCAATATTCCGGTACTTTTCTCGGGATTCAGGATGATGGTGCAGTCAAGATTTTGACCGATCAGGGAATCCAGACCTTTTATCAGGGACAGCTCCGCCTTCAACACGGTGGATGAACAGGCATACAGCAATGAAAAAATTATGGTTGGATATCGGCAATACCCGGCTTAAATACTGGATTACCGAGCATGATCAGATTATTGAACAGGCAGCAGAATTACATTTACAGTCTCCTGCTGATTTGTTACTTGGCCTGATCCAGCATTTCAAAGCGCTGGGCTTGCATCAGGTGGGATTATCTTCTGTCCAAGATAAAATCAATAATGAGCGTATTCTCAGCATTTTAGAAAGTCTACATATTCCAGTGATTTTTGCTCAGGTACAAGCAGAATATGCCGGTCTGATCTGTGGCTATGATGAACCTTCGCAACTGGGGATTGACCGCTGGTTACAGGTACTTGCAGTGGCGACGCAAGCGCATGAAAATTATTGTGTGATTAGTTGCGGTACGGCGCTGACCATTGATCTGGCGCAAGGACAACAACATTTGGGTGGTTTTATTCTGCCAAATCTGTACTTGCAACGTGATTCACTGATTCAGAATACCAAAGGCATTAAAATCCCGGATGCCGCTTTTTCTGAACTCAATCCTGGACGCAACACCATCGATGCTGTTCATCATGGCATCCTACTGGGTCTGCTCAGCACGATTGAGAAAGTACTACATGATTTTCCAGCACAGTTGGTTTTAACCGGTGGAGATGCCCCGCTATTTGCGCAGCATCTCGCTCAGTATCAGCCCCGGATTGAACCGGATCTTTTGCTTAAAGGCCTGCAGCATTTTGCAGCTCATTTGCCAGACACTGTTTGATAATATCCAGCAACTGAGGGAATTCGGCAAACCCATCAGATTTATTAAAATGCCCGGCTTTTTTGATCTCAAAAATTTGTGCATTCAAGCTATGTGCTAAACGCAAGGAAATCGGTGCAGGCACATAGGGATCATTACTGGAAATCAGCATCACCGCACGTTTATAGCTATAGGGCAAGTTTTTCAGATCGAGTCGCACAGCCTGCAGTATTTTATTCAGTTCTGACCAGGCCACCAAGGGCGTATCAAAGGCCGAGACCAGAATGATGCCGCCGGTCTTGCGGTGCTGCTGGAGATAATGTTGCTGTAAAAAACTTAAAACACTGAGTCCACTCAGGCCATGGGCAACTAAAAACGTATGCTCATCCAGATGTGGAATATGCAGTTTCAGATTTTGCTGCCATTCTTCTAGATCAGGCTGAAAAGGATTGGCCAGCATAATCCGTTTTGAATCAACACCGACATTTTTGAGTTGGCGACTCAGCCACGGATACCAATGGTCATTTGAGGTGGCCTGATAATCAGGCACGATATAGACTTTGTTGATTATATTTTTCATCGTGTTTTACTTATTATAATTGAGCACAAAGTGCTTTGGCAAAAAATACTATTAAACAGTCTGAAGATGAAATTCAAGTAACTTTTTGCATCCCATCTCAGACTCAATTTGCAAATTGAACGAATCCAACAACCTGCTTAAGATTCAGCTTTAATCAGATAAGGCTCAATCACTTTCCAGAGTTCTGGCAGGTCGGTACAGCCTTCTGAATCGATAAAATGTCCCTGATGCTTGGCACTCACCACAATCGCATCCAGACTGTCTGCCTGTTCCAGGCTAAATTCAGGCTCCACCCGATCATCGCCTTCAGAATAAATCACCACACGTTCTGCCACCTGCTGTTTAAGCAGATCAAAATCGATCTCAGCGGCATCAATAAATGGGTTTACTTCATCTAAACGACCCAAGCGGCCATTAAATCCTGCGATCAATACCAATTGCTGAATCTTTTGCTGTTTTAATTCTCTGGATAAGTAATGCAATACAGCCACAGTTCCCAGGCTATGCCCGATAAAAATACTGTCTTCATCAATCCCCTCAATCTGCTCACGCATTTGCTGGTCCCACACCTCCAGCTTGGGTGTGGTCGATGGGTCAAGTCGCAGTACTTTTAAGCTGACATTTTCCTGTTGGGCTTTTTCCTGAATCCATGGAAACCAGTTTTCTTCCGGGCTTGCAGTATAACCATGGACGATGATCACTTGAGCCATTTTAAATTTCTCTTTGTTTTGTGCTGATGTTCCTGAGTCTGCCTGATTGGATTTTTATTTTGGGTAAGTAAATGTTGTTTTGTTTAAACCGGTTTTCTGATTGATACATAATAAAAAAGGCGCATTTCGCGCCTTTTTTAAATCAGAATTTTATTTCTTGTCATTGCCGCCGAACAGTGGTCCCATGCCACCGCCGCCGCCAAACTGTTTCTGCAAGCCGCCGAGTGACTTCATCATTTTTGCCATACCGGATGGATTGGCAAATTTTTTCATCATCTTGGCCATTTGGGCATGTTGCTTGATCAGCTTGTTGACTTCTGCCACTTCCATACCACAACCTGCTGCGATACGTTTTTTACGGCTTGGGTTCATCAAGTCCGGATTACGACGCTCTTTCAAGGTCATTGACTGGATAATCGCTTCCATTTTCTTGACCTGCTTTTCAGGATTGGCTTGCGCCAACGCATCTTGCAGACCGGCATTGCTCATGCCAGGAAGCTTGTCCAGGAAGCCCATCATGCCGCCCATCTTGTTCATCTGCTCAAACTGCATCAACATGTCTTCAAAGTTGAAGCTGCCGCCTTTTTGCAGTTTTTTCGCCATTTTTTCGGCTTTTTCTTTGTCGACCTTGCGTTCAAGTTCTTCAACCAAAGAAAGTACATCACCCATACCCAAAATACGCTGTGCGACACGCTCAGGATGGAATGGCTCCAAGGCATCGAGTTTCTCACCCATACCCAAGAATTTGATTGGCTTACCGGTAATCGCGCGTACTGACAATGCCGCACCACCGCGCGCATCACCATCAGTTTTGGTCAGGATCACACCAGTTAAAGGCAAGGCATCGTTGAATGCTTTGGCGGTGTTTGCCGCATCCTGACCGGTCATGGCATCGACCACGAACAGGGTTTCAGTCGGGTTTATCGCTGCATGCAGCTCTTTGATTTCACCCATCATGTCATCATCGATATGCAAACGGCCTGCCGTATCGACAATCAGTACATCGGCAAACTGGATTTTTGCCTGTTCAATCGCGCGATTCACAATCGTAATCGGTTTTTCGTCTGCGCTGGATTCTAGGAAAATCGCACCGACTTCACCTGCGACAGTCTGTAGCTGTTTGATCGCAGCCGGACGATACACATCGGCAGAGACCATCGCGACTTTTTTCTTTTGACGTTCTTGTAAGAAGCGTGCAAGTTTCGCTGCAGTTGTTGTTTTACCTGCACCCTGCAAGCCTGCCAGCAGGACAACCACAGGTGGTTTTGCAGCGAGGTCGAGGCTTTCATTGGCCTCGCCCATCATTTTGGTCAATTCGTCATGAACGATTTTGACAAAAGCCTGCCCAGGAGATAACTGAGTCATCACTTCCTGGCCCAATGCTTCTTCCTTAACTTTCGCGATGAATTCACGAGTTACAGGTAACGCAACATCGGCCTCAAGAAGCGCCATACGCACTTCACGTAACGTATCTTTAATATTGTCTTCGGTTAGCTGCCCTGAGCCAGTAACATTTCTTAAACTCTGCGTGAGTCGTTCTGTTAAGGTATCAAACATTGCAAAATCCGCTTAAAATAGCCATGAGCAAAAAATTGTTTCTTAAAATAGAAAATTTATGCATAGAATGCTATAGGATACTGTAGTTCGCAGCGAATTTATATAAATGAATATTCATCACCCTTAAAAAGGTTTGACATGGTTAGCCTCCCCTTGGTTTATACGATCTTAGCATTAGTCGCTTATACCGCTTCCTTCTGGTATCTGTTCATTCATTTAATGTCTAAACGTGCTCCTAATCAATGGTTTGTCTCGCTAACCGCACTGCTTGGACTGGGCTTGCATGCGCTGGTTTTATATGGCGATATGCATACCCCGCTGGGCATCAATTATGATGTCTTTGCCCTGTTTTCCTTTACCTCTGGTCTGATGCTGTTACTCAGCATTATTTACAGCACTTATCGTCCGATTATTGCCC
Source organism: Acinetobacter sp. AR2-3 (assembly GCF_001878775.1). Lineage (NCBI taxonomy): Bacteria > Pseudomonadati > Pseudomonadota > Gammaproteobacteria > Moraxellales > Moraxellaceae > Acinetobacter > Acinetobacter sp. AR2-3. The sequence continues at coordinate 47,324 of NZ_MJIQ01000052.1, read as the reverse complement.
TGAACCTGATCGGGATTCCGGTGGCTGCGACCGGATTAATTCTTGGCTTTGCGTTTACTCAGCCTGCAAAAATCATCACACAAAACTCTTTGGGTCTGGATATTCATATTATCCTGTCTTTGTCTGCTTATGCGGTATTGCTCATGGCGACCATTCAGGCCGTAATTTTACGCTTTCAGGATCGTGAGCTGAAAAAGAAGCAAAAACGCCGCGTTTGGGTCAGTTTGCTACCCTCTTATCAAGACATGGAATCATTGCTGTTTGATATGCTGATGACCGGTTTTGTTTTACTTACCCTCGCTTTGGGCTTTGGCTTTTTTACTATCGACAATTTCTTTGCTCAGCATCTGGCACATAAAACGGCGTTCAGTATCATTTCCTGGCTTGTTTACGGTTCACTATTAATTGGACACTGGAAGTTTGGCTGGCGTGGCCAAAAAGCTGTGCGCTTTACCCTACTCGGTTTTGGCTTGCTGGCACTGGGTTTTATTGGTTCTAAATTTGTGCTGGAAATGATTCTAGGGCGATAATTCTGAGCCGTGAATATTCAATTCATTGTTCAATAAACAGATTCTAGCTCTAATATTTTTTTAAACGATTATACGCCCCGCACGCACTGACAATGGCCAGCGAATCACTCTAGGCAATTCTGGATCTTCCCATTCTGGCAATAAGGCATCTGCCAGTGCATTTAATGGATTATGTCCAAGTGCTTGAGTGGCTGCTTTCACGGCTGACCAAGTACTCATATAACCAATTAACTGATAAAAATTCCATTCAACCTGTAATACCGGTGGCTGAATCACCATTTCCTGAAATGGAAATGGGAGATTTTTATATCCTTCATCTACATGGCGACGTTCAGGTGGCCAGTACAGTGCGAGTGTCACCTTATAAAAATGCTTAAAATAATGATCCAGATGTGGCTCATCCACACTGAACACGCCATAGCTAATTAAAGCCAGAATGGCATTGGGTTTAGCAATCCGGCGAACTTCTGCGTAGAATTTTTCGAGATTCAGCCAATGCGCTGCTTGAGCCACCGAAATCAGATCAATACTATGGTCAGCACACGGGATCTCTTCAGCGAGCGCCTGACCATACTGAATTTTTGGATGCGGTTTGGCTTGGGCAATCTGTTCACTACTCGCATCAATAGCAAGCACCTGATCAAAGTAATTCGCCAAAACTTCTGAAAGCTGTCCAGAACCACAGCCGACATCTACAGCCAATTTAGTACTTGGTGACAGCTCTGCCAATAGCTTTCCCAATGCATCCGGATAATGCGGACGAAACAAGGCATAATCCTGTGATTGCTGGGAGAAATGATCTTTAAATTCCCTGTTTTCCATATATGCTTTCCAGACCAGTTTTATTTCAGTCTAAATAGCCAGTCAGGGAATGCAGTTGGAATTTGGTTTCAGTCACTTCCTGTTTTTAAAATGCAGAATTCATCCAATGAATAGAATCATGTTCTTGACTTAGTCATTCAAGCTATTCTGCTTGATCTGATACTCTGCCTTGAAGGCTTTGTAGCTCAGCCGGTCTGCGGAGACTTCCGTTAAAGGATTGACTTCCTGCATGGAGGACAAGCAGCGCTCTGTCAGCTGAATATATTCCTGCGTTCCCTTGCTTTTCCAGGCGATTTCTTTGGTGTCCAAAGGACGGATAACCCGCGCTGGACTACCGAGCACCAATGAATTTTCCGGGATCTGAGCTTTGGCTTTAACCGTGCTATTGGCACCGATAATGGTATTTTCACCAATCTCGGCTTCATCCAGAATCACGCTGTTCATGCCGACCAATACATTTTTACGAATGATACAGCCATGTAAAATCGCGCCGTGTCCGATATGACCATATTCTTCGACCAGCGTGACATTGCCGGGAAAGCCATGAATGGTACAGGAATCCTGAACATTGGCATTTTTCTGGATGTGAATCCCGCCAAAGTCGGCTCTTAAAGTTGCGAAAGGCCCGATATATACGCCCTCTTCAATCACCACATCCCCGATCAGAACGGCTTGTGGATGTACATAAGCACGAGGGCTGACCACAGGAATCACACCATCAATGGCATAACACGGCATTATTTTATTCCTTTAAAAATGCAGAATTAGATTAGCTGACGGCTTCCAGTCGCAAACCGCCAAAGCGTTTATAGAATTGTGGATGTACCGGCGGCATCGAACCTTCCGAAGTTCGGGCGATCTCCATAAAAAACTCATCCCCTGCCGCAACCACGGTTTGATATAAATTACTGCTAAGATTACGAGCATTCAGGGAAAGCCAGTTGGATGGCAATAATTCAAAAGGCAGATTCGGATCTTTTAATAAAATCCGGCGAAATTGATGAATCAGCAAAATTCGCAACTGAAAAGCCTGAACCGGATCCAGTTCATCTTCCTGTTCCACCAGATGAAAGAATTCCCGGAAATCTGCAATGAATTTTTCATAGCGCTGATGCAGTTCCTGTACCGGCCAGTTGGTGGCGACCATGCGTTTCACGGTTGGATAGGATTCCTGCCAGAGCTGCAAGGTTTCGGCCTTAAACACCACGACCTGATCGGTCATTTTCAGGTTTAGCAGCAGGTTTTGCAGTTTCTGATGATCACAGCCCGGATAGGCCATGACATTGGTGGCGATATTGGCAAAGCCTAGCCATTCCAGTTCTTTTTTCAGAACCAGTTTATTGTCCAGTTCCACCGAACTGAGTAGCACCAGATCCCATTTCTGATCCCATTCGGTATGCTGAAAACTATAAATTTTTTGATCTGCCATAATAAAACGCTGACGACTACTTTCAGTGACGCGATAATAGCTGGTGCGACCAATTTTTTCAGACATCAGCCAGCCATTTTGGACCAGACGGAATACAGCGGTCCGTACCGATCGTTCATTAAATCCGAAGACATCCATGAGCTGAATCAGGCTGGCCAGACTGATAATGCCACCGCGGTGAAAAATACAGTCACCGAAGATGGTCATGATTAATGAGGTTCCGCTGAGTGCTTCAGTTTGAATAAAGTCATCAATTATTTGTTTTAATTTCGGATTCATTGCGTTTAACTTTACCTTATAGAAACTGGATGATAGACCATTTGGCTATCATCCAATAGTACTTCATGCAGACTTGCGGATATCAAAAACGCGCTGTGCCTTACCTTCAGAGCGTGGCAGGCTTCCTTCAGGCAATACTTCGACACTTACAGTGATTCCGACCATGGTTTTAATCTGGCCCTTAAGCTGAGTTGCCAGCTGGTGCGCCATAATGTCGCTGCTATCTTTACGCATTTCGGTACGGATATGCAATGTATCCAGATGTCCCTGTTTGCAAATCTGGATTTGGTAGTTCGGAATCAGTTGCTGGATCTGTAAAATCTGCTCTTCTATCTGCGATGGGAATACATTGACTCCACGAATAATCATCATGTCATCACTGCGGCCCACAATCTTGTCCATACGGCGCATGGTGCGTGCCGTGCCTGGCAATAAACGGGTCAGGTCGCGGGTACGGTAACGGATCACCGGCATGCCTTCTTTAGTAATGGTGGTAAATACCAGTTCACCCAGTTCGCCATCTGGCAGCACTTCGCCAGTTTCCGGATGGATAATTTCAGGATAGAAATGATCTTCCCAGATGGTTGGGCCATCTTTGGATTCCAGACATTCCATTGCGACGCCCGGTCCCATGACTTCAGATAAGCCATAAATATCCAGCGCATCAATACCCAGACGTTCTTCGATTTCCTTGCGCATTTCATTGGTCCATGGCTCTGCACCAAACACACCGGTTTTAATCGAACAGTTTTTAGCTGTGCCAAATTTCTTCTCAAGCGCTTCAATAATGTTCAGGCAGTAAGATGGCGTGACCATCAGTGCTGTCGGTTTAAAGTCATGAATCAGTTGCGCCTGTTTATCGGTTTGTCCGCCAGACATTGGAATCACGGTTGCACCCAGGCGTTCAACGCCATAATGCGCACCTAAACCACCCGTAAACAGACCATAACCATAAGAGACCTGGATGATATCTTTACTGCTCAAGCCGGCTGCACGTAATGAACGCGCCACTACATCTGACCAGACATTAATATCATTTTGGGTATAACCCACCACGGTTGGCTGACCAGTGGTGCCAGAAGATGCGTGCACACGTACAATCTGTTCCTGTGGCACAGCGAACATGCCAAACGGATAGTTATCGCGTAAATCCTGTTTGGTGGTAAACGGGAATTTGGCCAGGTCTTCCAAAGAGTTAAAATCGTCTGGATGCACGCCAGCATCATCAAATTTCTTTTTATAAACCGGACTGTTCTGATAAGCATGTTGCAACGTCTTTTTCATACGCTGTAGCTGAACACTGCGTAGCTCATCAACCGATACTTTTTCAATTTTTTCCATTGCATTGTTATTCATATTCTTACTCCTGACGCAGTCTTCCTGACCACGGTTTAATTCATTGATTGAATGATGTGTTTAATCCATATTTTCTAAAACCAGTGCAACACCTTGACCCACACCGACACACATGGTGCACAGTGCATATTTGCCATTACGACGTTTTAATTCTTTCATGGCCGTGATCACCAAACGGGTGCCACTCATACCCAGCGGATGACCCAAAGCGATGGCACCGCCATTCGGGTTAATTCTGGAATCATCGTCTTGCAAGCCGAGTTCACGAATCACGGCCAGCGATTGCGCTGCAAATGCTTCATTTAGCTCAATCACGTCCATCTGCTCCAGACTCAGGCCAGTCTGTTTCAGCACTTTCTGTACCGCTGGAACCGGCCCAATACCCATATATTTAGCTTCGACACCGGCGCTGGCCATCCCGATCACTTTAGCTTTCGGGCTCAAACCATACTGCTCGGCAAACTGCTGATTCCCAAGTAATACGCAAGCCGCCCCGTCATTGACACCCGAAGCATTGCCAGCGGTGACTGAGCCGCCTTCTTTACGAAATGGGGTTTTTAAGGCGGCCAGATTATCCAGCGTCGTCTCTGCGCGCGGATGCTCATCTTGGGAAATGGTCAGAGTGCTTTTCTTCGGACCTTTGACCTCGACTGGCAGAATTTCTTCGGCAAAAATACCCTTCTGCTGGGCTACTGCGGTTTTCTGTTGGCTGTGATAGGCAAACAGGTCCTGGTCTGCACGGCTAATCTGATACTTTTCAGCGACGTTTTCGGCCGTTTCCGGCATGCTGTCAACGCCAAACTGTGCTTTAAATTTTGGGTTGATAAAACGCCAGCCAATGGTGGTGTCATAAATTTCAGGGGTACGGCTAAAGGCAGTCGTAGGTTTGGATTGCACGAAAGGCGCTCGGCTCATGGATTCTACGCCACCCGCCAAAACAAATTGTGCTTCACCCGATTTGATGGCACGTGCTCCCAGTCCAATGGCATCCAGACCTGAAGCACATAAGCGGTTCACGGTGAGCGCTGGAACAGATTCAGGCAACCCTGCGAGTAAAGCAGCCATACGCGCCACGTTGCGGTTATCTTCACCGGCCTGATTGGCACAGCCTAGGATCACTTCATCCAGTTCTGCCCATGGCAAGGCCGGATGCTGATCTTTCAGATATTGAACCGGTAGCGCTGCCAGATCATCAGCACGAATGCTGCTCAGTCCACCGGCATAGCGTCCGATCGGGGTGCGAATTCCATCAAAAATATAAACCTGTTCCATGATTCTTCCTTTTAGCCAGCAACACGTAATGGTTGCTGCTGAGTTTTCTGTGCATATCCCTGCACCGCTTTCTTTGCTAAATATATACTAGTTCTATAGCGGTCTTCACCATAAATACGATACATATTTTCTAAAATTTGTAAAATTGTGTAATATCCAATTTTATCTGCCCATTCGAATGGACCACAAGGATAATTCACACCATATTTCATAGCAGAATCAATATCTTGTTCTGATGCGGTATCATGCAGTACCGCTTCACAGGCTTCATTCACCAACATGGCAATACTACGTATAACATAAAGACCGGGATGATCCTTAGACCAAATAGGTATCATATCCATACCTATGAGGAATAGCTCCACTGCCTGGCGTTGTTCAGCACTACATGCTGGTGATGCAACGACTGGAATCGATTGGGCATTTTCCCAATCTGCATGCCAATCCATCAACACCACAGGCTCATGCGGATAAGCCAGTTCAACCGACTCGCCGAGCGATAATCGCAGGGAAAGATCACCAATCAGGATTTCATTCTGTTCTGCCGCCTGAAAACTCAGCTCCACATGAGAGGCCTGTTTTAAACGTTCAATCAGTGCTGCTGAATGCAGCCATTCACCTTTTATCGTGACTTTGAGCTTATTCAGCGACTTGGCATAACACACTGGCAATTCATATACAGGGGCAGGCTGGGACTGCGTATAATCATAAAAACCCTGACCGGACTTGCGGCCATAACAGCCGGCATCGACCAGCTCTTTTTGAATCAAGGATGGGCGGTAGCGTGGCTCATAGAAAAATTCCTGATAGACACTTTGCGTGACCGAGAAATTCACATCCTGACCAATCAGGTCGGTGAGTTCACACGGTCCCATGGCAAAACGGCCACATTCGCGCATGATGTAATCGAGCTGTTCCGGGGTGGTAGCATTTTCCTGCAAGGCGCGAAAGGCTTCGGCATAATAAGGTCGCGCGACACGATTGACGATAAAACCGGGCGTCGATTTGGCTCTGACTAGAACTTTGTTCCAGCCCTTCATTAGCTCAAATACAGCATCTGCAATAGTTTCTGAGGTTTTCAGTCCGCGGATAATTTCGACCAGTTTCATCACGGGGGCCGGATTAAAGAAATGCAGCCCAATCACTCGTTCCGGATGCGGAATCGCCGAGGCAATTGCAGTAATGGAAATAGAGGAAGTATTGGACGCAAAAATCGTCTGTTCCGGGCAAATAACAGCAAGCTGTTGAAACAGGTTTTGCTTCACTTCTTTCTTCTCGACAATGGCTTCAATAATCAAGCCCGCATCAGCAAGCTGCTGAATATCCTCTGCCACGATCAGATTAGCGAAGGTACTCTCCAGCAATTGCTGGGTCATTTTGCCATTTTGTACGCGCTTGCTGAGCTGCGCCTCTAAAGCAGTTAGGGCACTCTGAACTTTGCTGCGATCGAGATCAAACACATAGGTCGGATGCCCGTGCATGGCTGCCAGTTGTGCAATGCCAATCCCCATGGTTCCAGCACCGACCACAGCAACTTTGACTTGCTCTAAATTGATCTGTTGCATGATTTAGCATCCTTTATATTCAGGGGTACGCTTCTGCATAAAGGCTTGTACACCTTCTTTATAATCACTTGAACGTCCGGCCAGACGCTGTAAATCACGTTCCAAAATGAGCTGCTCATCCAAATTGTTTTCTGCTGCGGCATGAATGGCTTTTTTGATCAGGGACAGACCATAGGTCGGTTGCTGCGCCAGATGCTCTGCCAGTTTTTTCGCTTCTGCCTGCAATTGCTCATCTTCAACCACTTGCCAGATCATGCCGAGTTGTACTGCGCGCTCAGCCGGAATTTTATCGCCAAGCATGGCAAGACCCATCGCTTGGGCACGGCCGACCAGACGCGGCAGGAACCAGGTACCGCCTGAATCTGGCACCAAACCAAGACGGCAGAAGGCTTGAATAAATGAGGCTGATTTTGCTGCCACCACAATGTCACACGCCAGGGCAATATTGGCGCCTGCCCCTGCTGCCACACCATTCACCGCACAAATCACGGGTTTAGGCATTTCGGTAATCAGCTTGATCAAAGGGTTGTAGTATTTTTCAATCGACAGGCCTAAGTCCGGTGCATCGGCATTCGGATCGACCACACGATCATTCAGATCCTGACCAGCACAGAAACCACGACCTTCTGCTGAAATCACTACGGCACGAATCTGGCTGTCTTTGGCCCAGGCCTTGATGACTTTAGAGACTTCCTGATGCATGGTTTCATTAAAACTGTTGAGCTGTTTTGGACGGTTAAAGGTCAGGTAGCCCACTGCATTTTTTTCTTCGACAATAATTGTTTGATAATCCATTACACACCTCTAAATTCTGGTTTTCTTTTTTGTAAAAATGCATTGATGCCTTCTTGGCGATCTTGGGTCGCCGCCAGCCAGACAAAATGCTGACGTTCCAATTTCAGTCCCTGACTTAATGTCACTTCATGAATCGACTTTAAAGATTGCTTGATGGCGCGAATGGCCAGCGGTGCCTGCTTGGCAATTTTTTCCGCTAGTTCCAGTGCGTATTGCACGGTCAGTCCTGTCGGACAAACCTGACTGCTTATGCCATGTTGCAATGCGGTCTGTGCCGAAATCATTTCACCGGTCATGGCCCAGCGCATCGTTAATTGCTGACCGACCAGACGGGCAAGGCGCTGTGTTCCACCGGCGCCCGGCAACATGCCTAAACCAATTTCAGGCAAGGCAAACTGGGCATTGTCGCCAGTTAAAATCATGTCACCATGTAGAGCCAGTTCAAACCCTGCACCAAAGGCATAACCATTCACCGCCATGATTACAGGCTTGGAAAATTCATCAATTTTTTTCCAAAGCAGTGGCCGCTGATCCTGCTGGATGCTGACCACATCTAACTGCGCCAATTCATTTAAATCAGCACCGGCAGCAAAGCATTGCGTATTTCCGGTAATGACCACGGCTTTCACGGCAGCATCTGCTTCCAAGTCCTGTAAACAAGCTGCAATACCTTGCAAGGTCGCATTATTTAGGGCATTGCGCTTTTCCGGGCGATTCAGCTCAATCAGGACTACGCCGGGTTTTGGTGAGCTGGTTTTAATATAGGTCATCCTTGAACTCCTGCTGTGCTCAGTGCTGTAAATTCAGCTGTTATTCATCAAAACTCAGACGTACATTGGCCGTGGTTGGACGTGCCTGACAACTGAGCACATAGCCTTTCTGGATTTCATCTTCTTCCAGACTGTAATTCACCGCCATTTCAACCTGGCCCTCTAACACCTTACATTTACAGGTGGCACAAACACCGCCCTTACAGGCATAAGGCAGATCGGCTCCGGCACGTAGCGCAGCATCTAAAATACTGTCATCCTGTTTGGAGACTTCAACAATCAGCTCGCGACCATCGAGGATGATATTGACGCGTTCTTCGCTGCGGCTTTCAATCTGCTGGGCGGTTGCTTTCGGTGCAGTACCCGTATTGAAGCGTTCAGTGTGAATCTTGCTGCGTTGAATGCCCCAAGTCGGTAATACCGTTTCGACCGCCGCCATCATTTCTTCAGGACCACAGGCAAAACAGTGATCTGTGTCGGCTGAAATCAGATTGGCCTGAAACAGCTGCTGCAATTTATCCGCATTGATACGACCGTTAAAGATTTCGCTGTCATTCAGTTCACGTGAAAAAATATTTACCAGTTGCAGACGTTCCTTAAAACGGTCTTTCAAGTCCATGATCTGTTCAGAAAACATGGTCTGTTTCCAGGAACGGTTGCCATATACCAAGGTAAATGTGGCTTCTGCTTGACGGTTTAGCACCGATTTTACAATCGATAAAATTGGCGTAATGCCACTGCCTGCTGCAAACCCTAGATAATTCTGGCCACCGGCCTTGGCTGCTTTCTGAAAGAACACCCCTTGCGGTGGCATGACTTCCAGTACATCGCCCGCTTTGAGATGCGCATTGGCCCAGGTCGAGAACTGACCTTGATCAATTTTTTTAATCGCAATACTCATGTCTTCCTGAGTATCACTACAAATCGAATAGCAACGGCGCAGCTCGCCGTCATCGGTTAAATGACGAATGGTCAGGTGTTGACCCGGCTGATATTGGAAAGCATCCAACTGCTCAGGCGCGAGATCAAAGGCAATGCAGATCGCCTGCTCGGTTTGTGGCTGAATCGATTTAATGGTTAATGGTATAAATTGGCTCATGGCAAAATCCTTCTTTTAGGTGACGGTGTTCAGGCTTGTTATTGGTTTACCCTGCCCACCGCGCAATCGTTACAATTAAATACATTTGAAATAGTCAAAAGTTTCTAAGCAGTCCCGACATTGATATAAAGCTTTACAGGCGGTCGAACCGAATTCACTTAATAGTTTGCTGTTGTTACTTAAGCACTGTGGACAGGTGATGCCATCGCTCAATGCCACATGCGTACCACAACTATGCGCTTGACCTTGCGGCGGGGCGATCCCATATTGCTGTAATTTGTGTTTGCCCGATTCACTCATCCAGTCCGTGGTCCAAGCCTCAGACAGATCTACAATGACTTTGACCGGCGTCAAACCGTTCGCCTCAAAAGCCTGGGTAATTTCTGCTTTTAATACATCCGTGGCCGGACAGCCGCTATAGGTCGGCGTGAGTCGCACCACAATTTCATCCTGCTGATTCAGCTCGACGCCACGAATCATGCCCAGATCAATCACTGACAATACCGGAATCTCTGGATCAGAAACCTGCTGCAAAACGTCCCAACATTGATCTTCTACGTGTCGAATCAGATTCATGCGACTCACTCCCTGTGATTGTGCCGAATTACCAGTTCATGTTTGGATATGAGCGCTGCATGTATTGCAGTTCAGCCAAAACAAAACCGAGATGTTCTGTATGTAAACCCTGTTTAGCTCCACTCCGATAAGCACCCAGCTCTGGCAGACTTAATTCAAATCGGGCTAACTCTGCTGTAACTGTTTCCAGCCACTGGGCTTTCAAGTGTTCAATCTCTGGAATAACACCGCTATCGACCAACTGTCTTTCATCAGCCGTCAAGACAAAAAGTTCCTCGGTAAAACGCCATAACTGGTTTAGACCTTGCTGGATTTTTTCATGCGCTTCTGCGGTACCTAAACTTAGGCGTTCCATCCAGGTGGTGGAAAAACGCTGGTGATATTTCACTTCCTTGAGCGATTTCACTGCAAAAGCAGCTAGTTCAGCATGCTGACTGTGACTTAAGGCGCTAAACAATAAAGCGTGGTAGTGATCCATCAACCACTGGCGCACCAAAGTCTGGGCAAAATCACCATTCGGCTGTTCACACAGCAGCAAATTACGGTATTCACGTTCGGTGCGGAAATATGCCAGTTTGTCTTCATCACGGCCCTGTCCTTCCACTTCACCGGCCAGACTGAGGGCAGTACGTGCCTGACCCAATAAATCCAGTCCGATATTGGCCAAGGCAATATCCAGTTCCAGTTCAGGGGCATGGCCACACCATTCTGCCAAACGATGCGACAACACCAGTTGACTGTCGCCCACATGTAAAAGAAATTCTGCCAATACTTGATTTGTCATAATCTTCACCTTTCCCTTTACATGTGCTCGATGCCAGCTGGAATGTTATAAAAGGTTGGATGGCGATAGACCTTGTCCAAAGCCGGTTCAAAAAATTCTGCTTTTTCATCTGGCTGGGAAGAGGTAATCAATTCAGATTTCACCACCCAGATACTGATCCCTTCATTGCGGCGGGTATACACATCGCGGGCATTTTGTAGTGCGACCTCCTCATCTGGCGCACGCAGGCTGCCAACATGACGGTGACTCAGACCCTGTTTACTACGCACAAACACTTCATAAAGTGACCAGTTGTTTTTGTTATTCATGAGCAAATTTCCCTATATTGATCAAAATGTTTTAAGCAACTTTTTGTGCTGCTGACTGTTGCTGCTGTTTTTGCGCATAGACTGCTGCTGAATCACGTACCCACTTACCGCCTTCCCAGGCTTTTCGGCGTGCTTCGATACGCTCATGGTTACAAGGTCCCTTGCCTGCAAGAATCGCAAAGAACTCATCCCAATTGATTTCACCAAATTCGTAATGTCCGGTAGCTTCATTGAATTTGAGGTCTGGATCTGGAACGGTTAAACCTAGCTGTAAGACTTGCGACACGGTGTTATCGACAAATTTCTGACGTAGCTCATCGTTGCTGAATAATTTAATTTTCCACTGCATACTTTGTGCACTGTTCGGTGAATTATCGTCACTTGGACCAAACATCATCAGTGCCGGCCACCAGAAACGGTTCACTGCATCCTGTGCCATCTGCTTTTGTTCCGGCGTACCATTGGCCAATTCCATCATGGCTTCAAAGCCCTGACGCTGATGGAAACTTTCTTCTTTACACACACGCACCATAGCGCGGGCATAAGGACCATAAGACGTACGGCACAGCGCAACCTGATTGACAATTGCCGCACCATCCACCAGCCAGCCAATCGCGGCAACATCGGCCCAGCTCAGGGTTGGATAGTTAAAAATTGAAGAATATTTCATGCGACCGGCAATCAGTTTATCCATCATGTCGTCACGATCCGCACCCAAGGTTTCTGCAGCGCTGTACAGATACAAAGCATGACCGGCTTCATCCTGGACTTTTGCCATCAGCACGGCTTTACGTTTCAAGGTCGGTGCACGGGTAATCCAGTTGCCTTCCGGTAACATGCCCACCACTTCAGAGTGCGCGTGCTGACCGATCTGACGAATCAAAGTCTTACGATAAGCATCTGGCATCCAGTCCTTCGGCTCTATGGAAATATCCTTTTCAATCTTTTGATCAAAGATTTGTTGTTGATTATTCATTTGATTATTCATTGTTCCCTCACTTATCCCAAGTGTTGATATATTCAAATTAAAACGATACGTAATTAAAATCAATATATATTTATTTGTATCATTTAATTTTTACCCCTTATTTTTTATAAATATATGTTTTATATCATTTAATATTTTTTATTTTATTATTACTCATTTTTAAATACAGATTTATGATTGACATTTTCAATTTTTCAACACAAATTATGAAACATCAAAATTAAAAATACTTCTCAAAACGTATCACAAATGGAGTTTTTACAATGTTAGAGTTAGACAGCAGCTCAAGCACAATGGATTATCAAGATACTGAATCAATTAATAATCCCATTACTATCAAAAGCTTAGCTTCACTGGTGTACGGCCATGAATACACAGCGCAAGCCGATTTACGTACGGTTTATCATGCCATTAGTGGTGAAGCGGTTTATCAGGTCGGCAGTCAGGGCATCAATACCCAAGCCGTGGTGAAGTATGCCAAACAAAAAGGCGCGACTATTGCCACATGGACGTTTCATCAACGTGCCAATGCACTGAAGCAAGTGGCACAGTATTTGATGGAGCGCAAAGAAGACTTTTATGAGCTTGCCAAGGCGACCGGCTGTACCCGTAAAGATGCCTGGATTGATATTGAAGGCGGGATTGGAACCTTATATGCCTATTCAAGTTTGGTACGTCGTGAATTGAGTGATGAAACCGCATGGGTTGAAGATGCCTGGATTCCTCTTTCTAAGCAAGGTAGCTTTGGCGCGAAGCATATTCTGACGCCTAAAGCCGGTGTCGCCGTTCATATCAATGCCTTTAACTTTCCGATCTGGGGCATGCTGGAGAAAATCGCACCGACACTGCTGGCAGGCGTACCCTGTATTGTCAAACCGGCGACCGAAGGTGCCGAGCTGACCCATGCCGTGGTCAAAGCCATTCATGAAAGCGGTTTCTTGCCAGAAGGTTCACTGCAGCTCATTTGTGGACAGATCTATGATTTATTTGATCATTTAAATCCTCAAGATACGGTCACTTTTACCGGTTCTGCTTCAACCGGGCAAAAACTCCGTTCGCATCCACATTTAAATGCCTACTCGATTCCATTTACCATGGAAGCAGACTCGGTCAACAGTGCGATTTTGACCGAGCAGGCCAATGATGAAACGATTGATTTATTTGTCCGTGAAGTTTTCCGTGAAATGACCTCTAAAGCCGGACAAAAATGTACCGCAATTCGTCGTGCGTTCATTCCGGCTGAACTTTTGGACACCGTACAGAGTCGCCTAATTGAAAAACTGAAAAAAGTGGTTGTCGGTGATCCGGCTCAGGAAGGCGTGACAATGGGTGCTTTGGCCAGCGTCAAACAGAAACATGATGTCGCGGCAAAAGTTGAACAGCTCAGCCAGGATGCAGAAATTGTGTTCGGTAGTCACTTGCGTCAGGACTTTAAGATTCAAGTACAAAATACTGAGAAGTCCGCATGTTATCCACCAACAGTCTTGGTCTGCAAAGCACCGGCTCAGGCAGAAAATATTCATAAAATTGAAGCATTTGGACCTGTAGTCACTTTAATACCATATACTGACCTGGCTCAGCTGGCTGACCTGGTGGCACGTGGCGAAGGTAGTCTGGTAGCATCCATCGTACGCAATACCGATGAAAATATTGAACAACTGCTCAGCAAAATTGCGCCATGGCATGGCCGTGTCCATATTCTGGATGCTGAAAGTGCCAAAGAAAGTACCGGACATGGCTCGCCACTACCTTTGCTGGTGCATGGCGGACCGGGACGTGCCGGTGGCGGTGAGGAGCTCGGTGGCTTACGTGCAGTGAAACATTATATGCAACGGACTGCAATTCAAGGTTCCCCGAATGCCATGACCCAAGTCGGTCATAGCTGGACGGCTGGTGCTCAGGTCTTTGAAGACCGTGTGCATCCATTCAAAAAATCATTTGATGAATTGCGTATCGGTGAGCGTTTACTGACTGCACGACGTAGCGTGACCGAAGCCGATCTGGTGAATTTCGGCTGCCTGAGCGGTGATCACTTTTATGCGCATATGGACAAAATTGCTGCGGCAGAATCACTGTTTGGTGAGCGCGTGGCCCATGGTTACTTTGTGGTATCTGCCGCGGCCGGTTTATTCGTCGAGGCTGCTCCAGGCCCGGTCATTGCCAACTATGGCATGGACAACTTGCGCTTTGTAGAGCCGGTGAAAATTGGCGATACCATTCAGGTAGAACTGACCTGTAAGCAGAAAACTCCAAAAGCACTGCGCGATCCGGCACAGAAACCACATGGTGTGGTGGTCTGGGATATTAAAGTCAAAAATCAGCGCAATGAACTGGTCGCAACCTATGATATTTTGACCCTGGTTGAGCGCGGCTAAACATTTAAACTCAAAAAAGGAATCATTATGATTCCTTTTTTTTTGATTCAAATATTATTTGTATCTATTCTTAAAAAACAGATTGACGTCAATCCAATTAAACTTTAGATTGATCAAACACGATACAAAATAAAAATGATATATAAATTAAAAGTATCAAATAAATATCTCAAACGATCAGCACAGGATGTTGCATGATGAATGATAAATCGCTAGACATAGACATGGTTGAAAGGACGATTCAACCGCCCAATCAAAGTTTTGAGCCTACACCGACAGAAACGGCCGTGCCGCTGTCTGAACAGATTGAACCACCACCGGAAAGCAGCACCTATCAATGGTATGTGGTGGTCATTTGTATGGTGGCTTACATTCTGTCATTTGTAGACCGTCAAATTTTATCCTTAATGATTGAACCGATTAAAGCCGATTTAATGCTAAGCGATACCCAGTTCAGCCTGTTACAGGGTCTAGCCTTCTCCTTGTTTTATGCCATTATGGGTCTGCCCATTGCCGCGCTGGCGGATCAAAAGTCCCGGATTAAAATTATTGCGACCGGGATTGCATTCTGGAGCCTCGCTACAGCGGCCTGTGGTCTCAGTAAAAACTTTATTCAAATGTTTATTGCACGTTTGAGTGTGGGTGCCGGTGAAGCTGCGCTTTCCCCTGCCTTTTATTCAATCGTTGCCGATTTATTTCCCAAAGATAAATTAGGCCGTGCACTCGGGGTATATGCGATTGGTGCCTTTATTGGTTCGGGTTTAGCTTTCCTGATTGGCGGCTATGTGATTGGCCTGCTAAAAGATGTCAGCTTCGTGGCTTTACCGCTCATTGGTGAAGTAAAAACCTGGCAACTTACCTTTATGATTGTGGGTCTACCAGGCGTATTGCTGGCCCTGCTGATGGTTTTGACGGTGCGTGAGCCTGCACGTAAGGGCATGAAAGTCGGTCAGGATGGTCAGGTCATTAAAGCCTCTTTCAAAAATTCGATCGGTTTTATCAAGACACATAAAAAGACCTTTTTCTGTCATTTTATCGGCTTTTCTTTTTACACCATGATGCTGTATTCGCTGCTGGGCTGGGCACCTGCCTATTACATGCGTAATTTCGGTCTGGATGCGAGTCAAACCGGTTATATCCTTGGGACGATTATTTTAGTGGCAAATACCTCTGGTGCCCTGTTCTGTGGCTGGCTGATCGACTTCTTTTCAAAGCGTGGCTATAGCGATGCTGCAATTCGTACCGGTGCCATTGGCTGTGCGGCGCTGATTATTCCGAGTGTGCTGTTTACTCAGGTCGATAATATGCAGCTTTCATTTGCGCTGATTTTTGTGGCGATGTTCTTCTCCACTTTCCCGATTCCTGCATCCGCTGCTGCTACGCAAATGCTGACACCAAACCAGTTACGAGCCCAGGTCTCTGCCAAGTTTCTGCTAATTTCAAATCTGATTGCCTTAGGCATCGGAACCACCGCAGTGGCGTTGATCACGGATAAATATTTTCAGAACACGATGATGGTTGGTAATTCTATTTCGATCGTCAATGCCATTGCCGGAGTGATTGGCTTCTTCTTGTTGTATAAGGGCTGTCAGTATTATCGTGAGAGTATGAAAGTCGAAAAACTGGCTGACTAAAATAGCTGGATATTAATCAGCCATCTTAAGCTTCACTGTGAAAGGCCTTTAATCCACATTAAAGGCCTTTTTTATATCCATTCCACAAGCTCAATTTTCAAGTTCTCAAATTTCAATTCTCCCTCCAACCTAGACAGGCTGGCTAAAAAAACGTATAACACCGTTTTAAATTTACAGGTGTGCACCGTTGAAACTTGTGCTTGCTCCCATGGAAGGCTTAACCGATCCGATTATGCGTGATGTGCTGACATCCGTAGGTAGCTTTGACTGGTGCGTGACCGAGTTTATCCGTGTCACCGACTCTATCCTGCCCGATCATGTTTATCACAGTTACTGCCCGGAACTGTTAAATGATGGCAAGACGGCGGCGGGTACGCCGGTACATGTGCAGTTTCTGGGAAATAATCCGGAAATGCTGGCAGCAAATGCAGCCAAAGTTGCCGCAATGGGCGCACCGGCGATTGACCTGAATTTTGGTTGTCCTGCGAAAACCGTGAACCGTCATCGCGGCGGTTCCGTTTTACTGGATGAACCCGAAGTGGTGCATGAGTTAGTCAAAGCCGTGCGTGATGCAGTACCGGCGCATATTCCGGTATCTGCGAAAATGCGTCTGGGTTATATGGATCGCAACTTTATGCTGGACAATGCCCATGCTATTGAAGATGCAGGAGCATCTTGGGTGACGGTGCATGCGCGCACCAAAGCCGATGGCTATACCCCGCCTGCATTTTGGGACCAGTTACAACCGATCCGTGAAGCATTGAAAATTAATGTGATTGCCAATGGTGAAATCTGGAACAATGCCGATGCCAAACAGTGCCGTCTGGAATCCGGTTGCGAAGACCTGATGATTGGCCGTGGTGCCGTGACCACACCCGACCTGACCCAATGTATCCGTCAAAACTCGGATGCACCTTTGATGAACTGGAATGAACTGCTGGAACTGCAAATTCGTTTTATCAATGGCCCCGCCAAAACTGAAATTGGCATGGTCGGTCGTTACAAACAATGGCTGGGCATGATGTCGAAACATTATCCTGAAGCCAAAGTATTATGGGATGAAGTAAAACGGATTAAAGTTCTGGCCGAGATTACCGAAAAACTGAAAGCTTCAAATATTTAAAACTAAAAAGCCTTTGAATCATTCAAAGGCTTTTTTATGGGCTCGTAAAAGCTTATGACTGCTTAGGCTGTTTTGAATACCACTTCGAAATAAATCCAATCACAAAGTATGAATAGATTAATTTCTACTAGCAGAACATCCATATTCTAATTTTTCATTTGTTTTAAATTTTTAGATATTAAAGTTCTTTCATAAATCATTTTTTATAATCACTACAAAGGAAATACCCTCTCCTTGTAGGAGAGGGCGAGGGAGAGGTTTTTACCCCCTCATCTCCTTGCTAAGCAGTGCTTCTTATCCCAGAGGGAGAAGGAACTTTTAATATTCATTTTAAAATGAATAGAACGATCATTTTTTGATTTATAAAAGAGATTTATGAATGCGTCCGCTCAATATTTAACAGGATTTCTTTTTTATCCAAACCACCGGCAAATCCTACCAGCTTGCCACTGCGACCAATCACCCGATGACAGGGTGCAATAATCGAAATCGGGTTTTTGCCATTGGCTGCACCCACGGCGCGTACAGCCTTGATATTACCTACCTGTTCAGCAATGTCGCGATAGCTTCGCGTTTGTCCGTAGGGAATATTCAGTAGGGCCTGCCAGACTTTTTTCTGAAAATCAGTACCGGCAAAGTCCAAAGGCAGGTCAAAAACATTGCGCTGACCGGCAAAATATTCCTGGAGCTGACGTCTGGTTTCAATCAAAACCGGATGCTGCGGATCTTCAACCAAGGTCGCCAGTTTCACCCGATTCGGCTGTTCACAGTCCCAAAGCACAGCCACCAGCGAGGTTTCATTCGCGACCAGTTGTAGCTGACCTACGGGAGAATCCATATAGAGATAACTTAAGTTCATGATGGCGCCCTGTCCCAATCACTGATTCATTTTCTATATTAACCCAGTTCACCGAGACAGGCAGAAACAAATTATGAAGAGGATACTTTCATCAGTACCAGACCGGAAATGATGAGTACGGCAGCCAGCATACGCAATGCTGTAGCAGGTTCACCCAGAACCCAAATACCGATGAGAAATGAACCCACTGCACCAATCCCGGTCCAGATCGTATAGGCTGTACCTAGCGGCAAAGTACGCATCGCATAAGCCAGTAAAGCAAAACTGAGTACCATGAAGACAATGGTAATAATACTTGGAGTGAGTCTGGTAAAGCCTTCAGACAGCTTCATCGAATATGCCCAAACGATTTCAAAAATACCCGCAAGAATAAGTACGATCCAGGCCATGCAGCCCTCCTCCTTTTATATAAGAATCAGGCCGTCCTGACGATTTTTCCTGTAAATTCCGATACGTAATTCACAAGGGAGGTCGTTCCTCCTAGGTGTAAAAATTTGATAAAACCGCGTTTCAGCAATCTGGCTATTTTTACAAAACATCACTTATCGAGATACAACTTAACTTTGTCTTACTCAAATCTTCACGACATTCATAGCCACTCTGGTTATGGTAGATGTTGAAAATGTCAACTCAGAAATAGTTCTAATAATCGGGCAATTCATTCACAACAATTACATGAGAATGGACTCAGAATATTAAGTTATACACATCAATTAAATTTAAACTTTGTCTGGAGAAATTACATAATGAAACACAAATATACGACACATTGATCACTTTTTACCCGGTTCCATTATCAACCTATGATGAATAAACAACCACCAAAGACAAGAGTTATAGGCGATAAAAAAGAACCCAATTTGAGTTCTTTTTATACAAATTTTGTCTAAATCGCAATCAATCAGGCTACAAACGATTACATTTTATGCAACATATCCATATGGTTATCAACATAGATATCTACACACTTATCCATAAAGTTATCCACATATTTATGCACTTATGAGTTTTTAACGATTACAGTTGAACCTGCCCTACTCTCGCTAATTCCGTACGCATTTCATCAATCACAGCTTTATAATCCGGCTTGCCAAAAATAGCTGAACCAGCTACAAACATATCGGCACCCGCTTCGGCAATTTCACGAATGTTGCTTGGCGTAACGCCACCATCGACTTCCAGACGAATATCACGACCTGAAGCATCGATCAGTTTGCGTGCCTGACGCAATTTATCCAAAGTCATTGGAATAAATTTCTGTCCGCCAAAGCCCGGGTTCACGCTCATGAGCAGGATTTGATCGACTTTATCCAGCACATAATCCAGGTAATGCAATGGTGTTGCCGGATTAAATACCAGCCCCGCTTTTGCACCACCTGATTTGATCAACTGTAAAGAACGGTCAATATGATCAGAAGCTTCTGGATGAAAAGTAATGATATCAGCACCCGCTTCAAGGAAATCCCCGATCATGCGATCCACCGGCTTAACCATCAAATGCACATCAATGGGCGCCTTGATCCCATAATTTTTCAAGGCCTTACAAACACCTGCACCAAAAGTCAGGTTCGGTACATAATGGTTGTCCATGACATCAAAATGAACAACGTCTGCACCTGCTTCCAACACATTCTCGACTTCTTCACCTAAACGGGCAAAGTCAGCAGATAAAATAGAAGGGGCAATTAAATAAGGCTTGGACATGGGAGAACCTGGCTTGTTGAAATTGGATTTTTCCCATTATATCAAATCCGCTCCGGCTACTGTGATTCGATGTTGCAAGATTAAAACGCTGTGTAACGCTTTGAGGCTTATGCCGGCATCACCGCTTGGTTTAAAGTGCAGGATAATGATGAATAGTGTAGAAAACTGATGAAAAGTATGGCCCATATCCAGACGCAACAAGCTTCACGAATTGCCAAACGCCTGGCCAATCACTGGAAACATAAATTTAATATTGATGAAACCGAACAAAATTTCCTGATTCATTTTCCAAATGCTGAAGTGATATTGGCTCCTGAACAGGATCATCTAACCGTAACGATTCAAAGTACAGATGAATTTACTGACCTGAATAAACTCGAAAATGTGGTTCTGGATCATCTGATCCGTATGGGACAGGAACATCTGACTGCCGACTGGCAAAGATAGAGACTAAAATGCCTTGATGATCAAGGCATAGCAATGATCAGAAACTAAATACGATGATTCGCCTGTTCATTAAAGGCATGAATACGCTCAATTCTTTTATCCAGTTCGGGGTGAGATTCCAGATATTTTTTAAACTTCCCGATCAGGCGAATCCATTTCAGTTCGGTTTCTGTCAGGTGTCGGTCTTTTCCATCGATATTGAGGGTGAAATTTTTCATTTTTAAGGTTTGAGACTCCTCTGCCAGTATTCTGGCATTTTCCACCCGCTGCAAAAAGTTAGACAAGTGAATACTGGAAATCTGCTGTTGATGCCAATGCTGCATGGCATAGTCATCGGCATCCAGTTCAATCGCCTGCGAATATCCGGCATCGGTCAACACGACTACAGAGACTGTGACCACATCATTTAAATCTCCGGTTACCAAGGCAAACAGTCCCGCCACACCCAGATTAGAAATCACTTTTTGCATGCTATGCTTCTGTACCAGATGGCCTTGTTCGTGGGCCAGTACTGCAAGGACTTCTTCATCGGTGCCGCTGATTCTCACCAGTTCATCGGTCACAATAATGGTGTTATTCGGGATGGCTGCGGCATTCATGCCCATGCTTATTCCACCTTGACGGAAAATAATTTTTGCCGGTGGTCCAACGGCAATCTTTTGTTCATACAAAGTTTTTAATCGTGTCTGCTGTTCTGCCGGGAGTGTACTTGGTTGGGTCTGGGCAATTAACTGTTGCTCTGTCCGGTTGCCTACTTCAACCAGAGTCTGCTCCGGAAGGAGTTTTGCCAGCTGTTTGGCGCTATAAGGAATCCCCCATTTTAAAATAACAATCACTGCACTAATCACGATGATCATGGAAAAGAAAATCAGGATCGGTGAACGTTCAAACTTCCAGATCGCATGATAAATATCTTTATGTTTAATCCTGAGCCAATGCGGCGCTTTGCTTAAAAACTCAATCCGACGCTCTTCAGGCAGCTCAATAATCGGTTTACGACCACCGACACCACCAATATAGGCCATGTCCGGATAAGCAAAATAAAAATCTGCATCGCTAACTTGTGCTGGAATATCCTCATCAAGTTTCAGGACAATCCCTTGTTGCTGATCCGGTACAATCCAGGCACGACGAGCTTCAGCGAGAATTCCATCATAAAACTTAACTTCGACAGGTCGTTTCATCACATTTACTCCTATAACGACGCATCGAAATCAAATACGTCCAGGATTTCATCGGCCAAAGCACTCGGGTCAGGTTGCAAGATATGCTCAAGATTAGCTTCATCTTCTGCCACATATAGTTCTAAGTGTTTTAACTGATATTGATATAAACGGATGGCAGCCCAAGGCGTCATTAAGCCCAGACTAAGAACACGCACTATCCAGTTGCTCAGCACAATCCAGCTATAACGCCAGGTAGTTACCCGTGTTTTAAAGTAACTTTGACCAAGCTCCACATGATTCCAGGTAATGAGGTATAAACGTGCAGAAATGACCGGCCAGACCAGCGCCAGACAAAGCAGATAGCTAAGCAGTAAACCTAGGCTAAACAAGTTGGTCCCAATCCGGTCCACCCAGTACACTACTGCTGCAAGCCAGCCAATACCAACCAGCAGGCAAAGACCCAAGGGCAGATAAACGGCAGACATAAACTTGGACCAGTTAATATTCAGCTTGAATTGCAGCTGACCAATCGATAAATGATTAAAGCAATAGCGTTTATAGAGCCAGATCATCACCGGACTAAACAGCAGCAAAGTAAAGATATTGATCAGGATGGCCAGAAATAAGACCCTATAAGCCTCGCGATTGCTGCCATTAAAATAAAAGCGCACATTGCCATATTTGCTATTTCTGGCCTTGAATTTCAGGGTCATCCGAATAAGCCAAGGCAAACACAGCGCAGCAACCATCAATAAAGAACTGGTAGCAAGGATTGAATAGTTGGTCAGTACGACGGTAACCAGATACAGTTCCAGTGCAAACAGACGACCCAGCAGGATCCGGCTCGGCATGGCCACAAAGTCGAAGCGATGGTTTAAAAATTGGGTATTGCCGTAGAAATAACGCATACGGCGTGCCTTGGCCCAAGGGCTGTACAAGGTCAATGTCACTATGGTCAGCATCAGATTCACCATCCAGATACCAAAATATTCGGATGCACTGCCATGAAACCTGAATCCATAACGCTGGTATTTCGGTCTGACCGAAGGCATGGCTTCAGTCGAAAAACTTGAAGCAGCTGGAAATAATGGCTCACTGACATGAATACCGTCTGCTGTCTGCTGCATGACGACCCCAATTTTTTATACCTTTATACACCTGATATTAAAAGAAAAACCCCCAGAATGTAAAAACATTTTGGAGGTTTTTTAATCTTTTTGGCTTTACTACATATGTGCAGTCTTGCTTTAAGGATTTAACTGCACGGCATGGAATTGCAAATGATCATCTACGAAACTTTGAATAAAGTAATAACCATGATCATAGCCCTGATGTTCACGCAAAGTTAGCGGCTGGTTGACGGCATCACAAGCTTGCTGAAACAGGGCTGGATTAAGCTGACTATAGAACTGGTCTGAAAAACCCTGATCAATCAAGATATCGCTAAATAATACCCCCTTTTCCTGAACCAAAGCGGTCGCATCATGTTTCAGCCATTCCTCTTTCTCAGTACCCAGATAATTTGAAAAGGCTTTGTCACCCCAAGGACACTGGCTCGGGGCACAAATCGGTGCAAAGGCTGAAACAGATTTGAATTTTTCTGGATATTTAAATGCCAAGGTCAATGCGCCATGACCGCCCATAGAGTGGCCGAAGATGCCGATTTTTCCGGGATGGATCACGAACTCCTCAGTGACCAGTGCATAGAGTTCATCGACTATAAAGCTTTCCATCTGGTAATGTTCAGCCCATGGTGCCTGAGTGGCATTAATATAAAAACCTGCGCCCTGACCGATATCCCAGTTGTCGCCTTCTGCCACACATTCGCCACGTGGCGAAGTATCCAGTGTAATCAGAATCAAGCCAAGCTGTGCCGCCAGACGCTGTGCATGTGCCTTGATGGCAAAGGTTTCTTCGGTACAGGTCAAACCCGCCAAATAGAATAAAGCAGGACAGCTGTGACCTTCTAAAGCTTGAGGCGGCAGAAAAATGCCAAACTTGGTCGGTGTTTTAAGATAGCGTGAATCAAAACGATAAATCCGCTGTTCACCTTCAAAGCTTCTATTGTTCTGTATAAGTTCCATGGCTATTCCTTATTATTACAACCGGTCTGTGGATGACATTGATCTAGGGAGATGGTGTCGCCGTACTGGTCTGTGGAAATAAACGTTGCTCCAGTTGTGGCAACATCAATTCCATATTCTTACCGATGACCCATTGCGGTTCTGATGGCTCAAAACCTTGAGCTGATTCCCATTTTGCTACGGTATCTGTGGCCTGTGCGAAAGCGCTTTGCAAGCTGCTATTTTCACGCATGGCTTCATCAAAGAACGCACGGCCAAAATAGGTATAATCCGCTTCATTCGAACAGCCAAAAGACTGACGGTCGGCTGCTGAAGCCGTAATCACTAAGGTATTATCATTCTGTAAGGCAGAAGCAAAACTGCCTGAAAAACATGCCGAGATCACAATCACGCGCCAGCGGATTCCGGAGGCATCCAGTGTCTCACGCAACCATTTTGGATCGACCTGCGCCAGATCCAGTGGGGCATTTTCCATTTCAAACACATTCGGCAAACCGTGAGAGGTCATGTATAAAAACAGCACATCACTTTCCCGGTTCATCTGCTGCCCCATACGGCGCAATGCCAGCTCCATACTGGTTTTGGAAGCAATCGGCATGGTGGTACGTGTCGCTGGGTGATTGACCAAGGCAATCGATCGGCCAAAAGTACCAAAACGGGTATCAAACTGTTCTTTAATCCGCTCAACTTCAGAATGGAATACATCCTGATAGCTCGCTCCGGCCACCCCCATGAAATACCAGTGCGACTGTGCGAATTCACCATATTCAATATTTTCCAGCGCTTTGTTCAGCAGAGTTGGCTGGGCATAGAAAGCATCTTCGGCAAAACTCGGTGGAATTTCTTCAACTTTCCAGATCGGCTGATCTTTGACTGAAATCTGCCAGACCACTAGCGTAAACAAGGTCGCCAGCATAATCAGCGCACGTTCCCACCACGGCCATTTTAATTCACGTGAAATCACCCAGACCACTGCCAGACTTTGCCAGACAAACAGCATGACAAAGAGCGTTGGAATATAGTCGTAGAGGATATAAGGCAGATAATCCAGATCACCCAGATACTGGATCAGACATTGGAACAGCATGATATGGGTATCTAACACCAGCCACAACAAGGCTGGCACCAGCATCAAGCGTGGATTATTGACCCGCTGTGACAGAAAAATACCGACAATCAGGGCAATGAAAGGCCAAAGCGCATAACTGATCAGACCTTGAGAGTTAAAATCTCCCATACGGCCTGAACTGAGCCAGCTAAACAAACTGTTGGCGCAGCCACCCAAGATCCCCCAGAACACCAGTTGCATGATGGATGGACGGACCAGTTGTAAAGAACGCCTCGACCCCAGAAATAACCACATCCCGGCAATTTGGTTGCTCTTAAAATCGTGCCAAAAATTAATGGAGGGTTTAAAGTCGATCATAGGATTTCAAGGAGATGAGTGGCTCGCTAATGTGCTGAATAAGTTTATGCTTGATAAGCATTTAATCAATGCTAATTTTAAATATATAACAAATCTTTGCTTAATAAAGAAGCCATTATCCTATTCAGCTACAAGTTCATGCTGAAAATACGCATCAAAGCGACAAGCATCGCCTTGCCATTGATGATTTGGCTCTTTTCCGGCCAGAAATACCGCCAGACGCGGACGTTTGACCACGACACGCTTGCCAATTTTCTGGGCCAGTTCCAGTAAGTTGTCGCCCAGATCCATTTCACCATCTTCAGGCAATAACATATGCAACAGCTGCATCTGTTTTTTGACCTGCGCCTGCTTTTTGACTGCCTGCTGATTTTGATCCCGCTGTGGAAACATTGGATCAAGATAAACTACATCGACAACTTTATGCTGCTGGGCCTGTTGTTGCAGATAATCGGCTGAATCAGAAAAAACCAAATGAATCCGTGATACGACCTGACTTAGAAATGCATCCGACTGGGCACGCGTATGGGTATCTTCAAGCAAGGTGAACAAAATCGGATGCCGTTCAACCAAGGTGACCTGCGCGCCTAAGTGTGCCATCAACAGACTGTCATGCCCCAGACCCGCAGTCGCATCGACCAAGCTTGGTTTTTCACTTAAATTGCAGGCGCGTGCGATCATTTCTGACTTTAAAGATGCGCGTTTTAAACGCCCGGTTTCCGCTTGCCAGTCCGGTTGCATCTTCATGCCGTTGGCACATAACCAGAGTCCGTCAGCATCAACACAAAGGGCCAGTTCAGGATTTAAACGGAAAAAACGAGCATTGAGTTTTTCAACGGTTGCAATCTCGACCTGTACCCCACGAGAAGAAAGCACAGCCTCAAAGTGCTGTGCTTTCTCTTGATAGTCAGATTCGGCATATAAGCGAATCGCACTTACCATAATTTCCAACCTGTATAGGCAAATAATAAAATCAGCAGACCCGAAGCAATACGATACCAAGCAAAGATCATAAAGTCGCGTTTGGCCACATAAGCGACCAGCGCACGGATTAATATCAATGCCGAGATAAAGGAAACCAGAAGCCCAACCCCAATCACGGTCCAGTCTTCAGTGGTATTTAAGACATCATAGCTTTGATAAAGATCTAGCAGGCCAGCACCAATAATCACCGGAATACCCAGAAAAAATGAGAATTCAGTCGCTGCTTTACGGGACACACCCAAGAACATCGCACCGATAATGGTTGCGCCTGAACGGGAAGTCCCCGGTATCAAGGATAAAACCTGAATCAGGCCAATCCAGATCGCATCTCTAATGCTGAGTTCTTCAACTTCATGTACACGGACTTGTGGTGGATTCTTTTCAATCCAGATAATGATCAAACCACCGACGATCAAACCAATGGCAATCGCAATATCATTAAACAGTAATTGTTTGACGGTTTGTCCCAGCGTCAGACCAATCAATATAATCGGAATAGAAGCCAGAATCAGGCCAATGCCTAAACGGCGACCTTGCGGTTCACCGCTGACAATCCCGGTCGCTGCCCCCCAAAGACGCGCCCAATATTCATAAATAACGGCAGCAATTGCCCCCATCTGGATCGCGATGACGAATACATCACTCTTTTCCTTGGTCCAGAAATTCATTAATTCTGATGCCAAAATCAAATGGCCGGTACTGGAAATAGGCAAAAACTCGGTAATGCCTTCGATAATACCCATGATGGCCGCTTTGAGTAGCAGTAAAAGATCCATGCTTTATCCTAATTAATTATGCTTTGCCTTGTTCTGGAATTTTTTTCCACGCGTTATCGCGTAAATATACGGGTAATGCCAATTCTGCACTGACCCAGTTTTCTGCTTGTGCCGCTGCACGTGCAATGCTGGCAATATCCTGTGCGGTCGCATGCACATCTTTATAAATTGAAGTTTCGCTTTGTACCAGTTCAGCACCTGAGCCAACCGGGGTAAAGCGCACAGCTTGGCTGCCTTCTGCATAACTTAACAGTTGTTCTTCATCGACCGGTTGCATAATTCCTTGTGCATCCAGTTGATAGCTCGCGATATAGACTTCGCTCATGCGCGCATCCAATACCGCAGACACTTCAGTCAGACCGTGCAAGCGGTAGGCTGCTTGTGCCAAAGCCTGCAAAGTCGACACCGGAATTACCGGCACATCATTTGACCAAGCCAAGGCCTGAGTCACGGCAGCATTAATACGCACACCGCTAAAAGAACCCGGACCACGACTAAAGGCAATCGCGGTCAAATCAGCAATGGCCAGCCCAAGATCTTGCAGACCTTGTTCAATCATCGGGAGAATCGTTTGCGTTTGTGCCTTGGCGCGCGCATCAAGCTGAAAAAATAGTTCTTGAGTATCATCGATTACAGAAACGGAACACTGCTCATTGGCAGTCTCCAATGCCAGCACTTTCATGCACAACCTTAATTCAGAGAATATAAAAAACGCGGATATGATACTCCACTCATATCCGCTACGCGAGATTTTCCCGAAACAGATACAAAAATGCCTAGAAAATCTAGGCTTATGATTCACTCATTAAAAGAGTGCCTTAAAGTTGCACTTCTTCCAAATCCTGAAATTTCTGAAAATGCTCGGCATAATGCATGGCACTCATTGTTAATTTTTGAATACTGTCATCATCCAGCATTTTCACCACTTTACCGGGTGAGCCCATCACCACGGAATTATCCGGAATGATCTTGCCTTCAGGAATCAAGGCATTGGCACCAATAATACAATTCTTCCCAATCACGGCATTGTTTAGAATGACTGCTTGAATCCCGATCAGGCTGTTATCGCCAATGGTACAACCATGCAGCATGGCCTGATGGCCGATTGTCACATAATCACCAATGTGCATCTCAATGCCTGCATCCGTATGCAACACTGCATTTTCCTGCACATTACTAAAGTCACCCAATTTAATTTTACTGTTATCTGCACGTACTACAGCCCCAAACCAGACACTGACTTGTCGTCCAAGCTCAACCTGTCCAATCACTGTTGCCGTTGGTGCCACCCAGCCATCCCAGGGCTGATGTGTAGCGGTAGGTATATGTCCCTGAAATTTGTACAACATTGATAAAATCCTGTTCAATGGTTAAAAAAATTTGGAGCGTTTAAACGTTGGAGAATTAAGCAAGAATGGCCAGTCTTTTTTATAATCTAGCCCATATTGAAATAAAGAAATCAGCATACGTGCGGTCAATCCCCAGACCACTTCATTTTCTACCCGCATACTCGGAAAATATAAAGATTGCTGGGCAAAGCGAACTTCATAAGGCGTAGGCGTCACTTCAAGCAAATGCTGCAATGAGGCAAAGAAAATCCGGTCGATTTCCGTCGGTTGTGGAATCAGCTTCACTTGCGGAGGAATCAGTCCCACAATCGGTTTGACCAGCATGCCATTGCGGGCTTTTTGCATCGGCAAATCACCCATTAAATGTACATCAAAAGGATTGAGTGCCGTTTCCTCATAGGCTTCTCTTAGAGCCACCACAATATTACTGGTATCTTGCGGATCGCGCTTGCCACCCGGAAATGAGACTTCTCCAGCATGATTATTCAAATAAGCTGAACGGCGCGTCAGCAATACTTTCGGATCAGCTTCATCTGTAATTGCAATCAACACGGCAGCATGTGCAGATCGGATACGCCTGGAAAAACGTAAGCGTTGCTGCAACCTTTGTGTCAATTCACATGCATCCATTCTTTCAACCCTGACGATGATCATAATTTCATCATAGCTGATTTTAGCCGGGGCGGGAGAGAAATGATGCCAAATTTTGCTTTTTCAGTTATCCTGAGCATACTTTTATCATTGATGATGAATATGAACTTCTGTGTGAATTGTGGACATAAAACCACTGCTAAAATTCCTTTGGGCGATCAGCAAATTCGCAGCGTATGTGATTCATGCGGCTCTATTCATTACATTAATCCGAAAGTGATTTGTGGCACTTTAGTCCTGTTCGAAAACAAAGTACTGTTGTGCCGTCGTGCCATTGAACCACGCTATGGCTTATGGACTTTACCTGCCGGCTATATGGAACTGTTTGAAACCATGGAGCAAGGGGCTGCCCGGGAAACCCGCGAAGAAGCCGAAGCTGAAGTAGACATTGAACAGTTGTACTGTATGTATAACATTCCACGTATTGGTCAGATTTATGTGCTATTTAAAGCCAATCTGATTGATGGAAAATTTGGTGCGGGTGAAGAGACCATCGAAACACGTTTATTTGATGAAGCAGATATTCCCTGGACCGAACTAGCCTTCCCGAGTGTAGAACACACCCTCAGACATTATTTTGAAGATCGTAAAAGCAACACTTTCCCAATGCATCTGGAAACCTTAGGCACACGTCTAGACCACACGGGTTAAATCTAATCTGTATAAAAAATCCCATACTAAGATGGGATTTTTTTTATTTCTAAGGAATATTATTTAGCTTTGACTTGATAGCAATCCGCGAGTTTAAACTCAACCGAACCACCGTTTAATTTTGCCAGGCTAATATCTGCCGGTGTTTCACCCTCATTGTTATTATTATAAACTTTTTGAAAACTCGCATAGGTATTGGCCCATTGTACCCCATCACCTGCCGAATTCAGGAAAGTTACACGCCCATTCTGGCCAACATTAGTATCCAGCACATTAGACAAATTGAGCAGCGCACCACCGATCACAATCGAATCCCTAGAATCCGGTGAAGACTGGATGCGTGAATCTACCCCTACCAATGCGCCATTGATATTACCAAACTTTTCATTGGCCAAAATCAGGCGCATGGAAACCGCTTTATCAGCCACAAATGCACGTCCCAAAGTTCCAAGGCGATATTGTTGTATGCCTTGATGATCTAAGAGCGTAGCTGCCAATACATCACCTTGACAGCCATTCACCGGATCAGTCGCAAAATTACTAGAGGATTGCATATTGGTGCGTACATCACCATTACTGTCAATTACAATTCCTAAAGTAATTGGGCTGACAGTGGTATCTGTAAATTTAAATTCCAGATTGGCATACATTGGGAAGATATATTTCTCCCCATCTGGGACATTCTGCGCTGTTTTAAAGACCTGACGATCCAGATAACTAATCGGGAAAATCTTGTAGAGATCAACGCTTCCCGTATAGTTTTCACCATCGGCCTGCAAACGCCACAACCCCAGGTTGGCTTGATCCGAAGTATCAAGCAATTTTTTATCAGTCACCACTTTATAGAAAGCTTCTTTACCCGCGATCACATAATCATTCAATAATCTGCCTTGATAGAGTTCAAGCTGAGTCGCATTATTTGCGACATTCAAGCGGTAAGGCGTGTTAATGGTTTTACTGGTTGGATGAATCCATGAACTTTGCGGATCAGCGGTCATTTGTACCGGTTTCACCTTACGGATGAGTTGAGCATTAATCCCCCCTAAGGAAGATAAATTTTCTTTAGCCAAGGTTAACTGAGTATCACGCCATTGTAAGCCACTGCCAAAGGTATAGCCCTGGCGATCGGTAATCAGCATAAAATGGCCAAATAAATATTTAGTATTCTTATTCTTAATATCACAAGGGCTTTGATTACAACCCACCAGTCCATCTGAACCCGTCAGGTTACCTCCAATCACGCCGGATGTTGAAAATAATGAAAATTCTGGCTGATACACAGCTGCGTTGGCAATCGTCACCAGTTTTTTGACTGTGGTAAAAGCAACCTCATCCGAAATTGTGCTGATATCAACAAAATCTTTGATTTTAGTCGCCAAATCAGTATCAGTCAGACTAATATTTCCACTGATTTTAGCCAAATTTTTGCGCATGTCTTCAGTAATATATAAAGGTTGCACATCAGATGGATTAACAATACTTCCCTTTTGTAGTGCCAAAGCTTGCAGAATTTTAACCAGACGCATGGCCACCTGAACGGTAGGATCACCAGGCTCCAAGTTACTTACCCGACGTCCGCTAATCCCACTCGCAATATCAATAACACTTAAACGTGGCAGCTGAGTCTGGGCACTAAAACTGGCATAATCGCTGAGTTTAATTTGACCTAAATTAATCTTGCGCGAAGCAAAACTTTGAATATAAAACTCAATATTATCCGTCTTTTGACAGGTTCCAGAAGCAACCCCATTTTTACTGTCAAATAACGTAATAAAGGTATTTTCTGTATCGCTACTACAGTTAAAGTTCAAACCATCGAGCGGATATTCCAGCCCCCATTCCACACAGTTAGTTGTACCTGGGGTACAAGTACCATTGGTTGTGGCTTCATCGTTTTTTTCTGGAATGACATTGGCACTTTCCCCCCCACACCCGCTCAGTGCCGTTAAAAGTGTGGTTAAAGCGAATGGAAATAATATTTTATTTTTCATCTTTTTGTACTCGAATAGTCCTTATCGAATGGCGACTAATTTTAGTTGTCCATGATTTGTCAGCATCTTGTCTTCAACATCTATCGCGGAGGCCAAAGGCGTCAATAATATATATCCACTTTGAGCAGGAATCTGGAGAACCCCTTCGATACGCTCATGTTGAATAATATTCGCCTGTTCTTCCTGATTTTTATAACCGCCCGCTCCTTCAAGCACACAACCACGACTGTCTAAAAACACAACAAAAGGCCAATAATACGTTGGATTTTTCTGGCTAGAGGCATAAGAATTGATCTGAATATTCTGGATATCGGATTGAAGCTTTACCACTTCAAAATCAAATTGGTCTGCTTTAAGAGGCGCACGAGGCCAGAGGTTAACTGCTTTTTTAAGGCTGATTTCTTTAGCTTTTTTAATTTTCTTATCATTAAAACACTGTTTGCCCAAGCTATCGATGGTCTCCGACTGTGAAATACGATAATAACTTTGAGCCAGTACCACAGGACCAGAATCTACTTCTGGCGTTTGAAACAAGGATTTTAATACGGATTGTCCCACCCCTTTTTCACGTTCAATTGTCTGGATCCGGGTCGTGCCGATATTTTTATCTACTACTCCTTCAGGCATGCTATAGAAACGTTTTTTGCCTTCCAAATTAAATTCTTTATTTTCCAGATACTCACTATCCACATATTCAATGCCTTCAACCTGGCTAAATCCCGGCTTTTGTATGGTAGCAACAGAAGATACAGCTCCAGTATCAGGATTTTGAATAGCTTGAGATTCAGATTTTAATTGTGGTTTAGACTGAATCTTTTCTTGCGCAATATCCGGTTGTACTGGTTGTACTGGTTGTACTGGTTGTACTGGTTGTACTGGTTGTACTGGTTGTACTGGTTGTACTGGTTGTACTGGTTGTACTGGTTGTACTGGTTGTACAACCATATTATGGCCATGCTTAGGTTTAACTTGTCCATTTTCTACGACAGGCACTTTTTCTAAGTCTTGCTTTACAGGTGTGGAATGAACTGCTGCAATTCCTGCTGTTTTCGACAATCGAGATTTGTCCTCAGTTTTTTTCTCTGCATTATTACGGGGTACGACTAATGGTCGTCCATCCGGACCAATAATCGTAATAAATTCTTTAGCGCTTGTATAAAAAGACACGGATACCAGACTTAATGCCAGTACCGCTGTCAATCCAACGTTCCCTGTCTTGATCATTTTTCCCTTACCAACGCGTGCGATAATTCAAACCTAAAATTGTAATTTTGGTATCTGTTTTTACGTTTAAACCTGCATATGGGTTTAATAACAGGTTATTTACCCCGGTCTGGTTGGCTAAACTACTGGTATTTGCTGGAATCTGATCTTTGCTGCGCAAGAAACCAATCGAGAGATCCAGATCAGTGTCTGCATCAAATCGGTAACCTACACCTAAACCAAATAACTGTGCACCATTGATCGGTACCATGGTATTACGCTTATTTTTCGGAATAGCACTGGTACGTGGCTCATAACCTGCCCGAAGCTTCAAACGGTCTGTAGCGGAATATTCCATCCCGATACCGAAGTTCCACGGCGATTCAAATCCCATCGGTAAAGCCAAGGTTGAGTCAGTAACATTGGCAGATAAAATTTTGGCAATCTTTAGGGCTGAAATGGTACGATCAAATTCAAATTTAAATTCGTCCCAGACCTTGTAATCTGTCCAGCCAATATCAAAATTCACTTGCAAATCTGGCATCACTTTATATTTGATACCTGCCTGAAAATGCGCCGGATATTCAAAATCCTGCGACACCAGACCAGATTCACTCGATGGTATGTAAGTAGGAAATCCAAGAATTGCAGCCAGAATCTGGCCGGTCGGTGAGGTCATTAAACCTTTGATCATTTCCTGAGGAGCTTTGGCATTATCAATATGATATTTACCTTTTAAGCGCATTTTCGCAGCACTTTGGTACACCATACCAAAACTAAAGTCTTCACGCGGTTCCCACAATATTCCCAGGTTATAGCTTGGGCTTAAGTTTTGCTCAAGCTCCAGTTGCATTTGACCAAACTTGCCAAATGGGTTCATCCCCTCATCCGCATTACAGATCCCGAGCAAAAGAATATCTGTAATAATGTCGGAATTTTCTTTAAACGGCGTACACACGACTTCGTCGATCATACGCAACATCCCGATCAACTCATTCGGGAAACGCAAGTCAGTTTTCATCCCGATAGCTTGATAAGACATCCCGATAGAAGCACCAATCGACAGCTGGTCATTAACCTCATAACCGATAGATGGTGATAGATAGGTAATCCGCTCTAAAGCAACCTGCTGCCCCATAAAGTTTGCCGGGTTACCATCTTCATGACCAAAACCTGCCATGAGAGGAGCATAAACAGCAGTCGCATACGTGGCTTTAGATCCAGGTGGGTTGTATGCAATCCCCATGGTCGGTGCAGTCAAAGGAAGGCCTTCCCCTAAATCCACCATTTTTTTCAGAAAAGGGACATAAAGGCTGACATATTCCACATCGCCTTTGACCGGACCTTTAAAATCGGTACACAAATCAGATGAAACTTCAGGTCCGTCATTACAGACAATAGGATCATCAGAATAGCCAAATACGTTATATCCGGCGGGTACTGAAAACTCACGCTGGATATCAAAATTAGCCACAATGATTTGCTGTTCGGTTTGCAGCCCATTAATTTTAGTCAGTGCAGCCGGGTTAAAGTGGACCGCATTGACCCCTGGAGGATCTGCAGTGACAGCATTCCCCATGGATAGTGCACGTAAATCAACTGAAAGGTTGGTTCCCAATTGTGCAAAGGTATAACTTGAACAGCCCGCAAGAATAATTCCTGTTAATAACGGGCTAAGTCGAATGTTTTTCATACGACACCCCTATTAACTGATTTTTTTACCAAAACCTAAAATATCAAGTGGGAATGACAATCCCAACGAAACATCCGGTGCATCTTCGGTCAGCCCTAGGCCAACAGTACCATTAACAATTGTTTCTGGAGAGACTCGCACACCTAAGGAAATTGCAAAGGTAGAACTGGTCTGATCTGCAGCAGAATAACTTTCACCCGTGTTATAGTTAAATTCCGCACCAGTATTAAAGCTTTGCTGATAGGACATGGTCATCGAAACGTCATAGTTAAATGAATATGCGAAACCAAAGGCAAAGCCTCCACTAATCCCCGGTTCAAACTCTTCAATAATACGATAACCACGACGCTGGTTTAGGCCTGATTCTTTAAAACCATAGTTCGCAGAAACGGATGCAAACAATACGACTGGATCAATGTATTTACGCGTACTGGCACCCACGCCAGCAGAGTAATAACCCTTTCCTGCTGCCAGATCTGTCGCGGCATTAATTTCATAAGGGCTGTCACCCGTTTTAGTTGATAAATTACCAAATAAAATCAGAGGCAGACGACCCGCTTTTAATGGAAAGGGTTCCCAGCGAGCGCCCAAACTAATATCGCC
Organism: Acinetobacter sp. AR2-3; assembly: GCF_001878775.1. NCBI lineage: Bacteria > Pseudomonadati > Pseudomonadota > Gammaproteobacteria > Moraxellales > Moraxellaceae > Acinetobacter > Acinetobacter sp. AR2-3. The sequence continues at coordinate 12,032 of NZ_MJIQ01000052.1, read as the reverse complement.
CAAACCTGCAGTAGACGTATCTTTTAACAAGTCAGTTTTGGCCACTAAAGGTAGGGATGCAGTTAAGGTCAGGTTATCTTTCACGCCATATTGGAAAGTGAAAGTATTGGTCATACTATGTGTTGCATTTTCTTGAACACGTAGTTGATATAATTGACCCTGAGCCATTTCTATATCGAGTTGAGTGTCCCGATAATAAGTATAATCAATATCGTAATATGATGAAATTTCGCCTTGTTTTATCAGAGAGTATTGGCGTTCATTTGACGTAAATACTTCTTCCAGATTAGCTGCCTGAGTAGCATCTCCTTCTTGTTGCTGTAAAGCTTGAGATGCATCTACGACTTGGCCAGCCTGAGTCTCGACAGGTGGTGCTGTTTCCACGACAGCCTCTTCACCTGCTTCATATCCACCTAGTTCTGATTCTTCTGCAGTCTGCGTTTCGACCTGCCCGGTTTGAGCCGGTACAGATGCAGTAGTTTCAACAACTTCTTCATCAACCGTTTCGTATTCACCTAGTGCTGGTTCTTCTGCAGCAAATGCAACGCCCATTACCATTTGAATGCTCAGTGCCAAGAACGTCTTGTTCATCCATTTACTGTTCATATCCATTTCACCATTTTAATTTTTATTACTGTTTTGCGTTTTATTTATTCTTGTAATACAGTCTCAGGAAGTTATGTTGATATTCCCCAAATTTTTCTGACTCTGTATTACGATTACGGTCCATACGGATCGTAGAAGCTTTATCAGCAATTTTGTCCATATAAAATTGTGGATACTGCATGTCAACCAAGGCATAGCGATTGATCGTAGCATCTTCTACATGACGCATATCTGATTCTTTTAATGCTAGAAAATTTTTGCGATATTGTTCAGGTACATTAATCAGGAACAAAGTGTTATTTTCCCAAATATCCTGAAAACGCCGTTCCTCAAAACTGATATTACCAAGTGCCGGATCTGCAACATAAACCCGGCCATTTTTATAACCTTTATAAACTACAAAATGCTTAAATCCTGCATAGGAAATCGGAACAATGGCGGGCTGATCTTGATTAACTAAATCTTTGAATTCCCCTCGATAGCCTCCACTTTCCAACCCTAAGGCTGAAACAAAGCGCTTCATATCAAGCAGAGAAAAACTACGGCGTTCAACAATTTTATCCGTTTCACCGAATTTCATCAGCCCACTCATGACTTGCTGCTCATCCAGCTGCGTACCGACATAACCATTGAGCAGGGTCGTAAGTGCTGCTGAACCACAACTGTAATCATAAGCCTGACGTACAATGCCCTGAAACTGATCCAGAAGTGCCGGTTTTACTTCCACAGCTTCACGGTGCATACGCACAAAAGAGTCATTTCTTGAATCAAGAACTTCAGTATAGTGAACAGCACCATTCGGCTGTTTTTTGATATCCAGAGCTTCTTTGGCAGCGTAATACATCAATGCCGAGCCCAACGCGATCTCTAACATAATTATGAACTTTTCTTATAATGGGCATGATGTGCCTATTTTTCTTTTTATAGAGCATTCACTCTACTTCCCTGTAACTAGAAAGATACCTTCTTTTTCAAAAAAATACAGCATTTTTTTTATTTTTTGGATAAATGATTTAGTCATAAAAAAAGCGCGTGTAAATACGCGCTTTTTTTAAGTAAAAATTAGTGACCAGAAATAGTAATTACTGCCCCAGGAAGATATGTACCTTGTGCTGGACTATAGTAAGTCTGCATGCCTTGTACTTCCATATCACCAATTGATGCTGCTGTTTTGCTACCTAAGTGGATACCTTTCACATAGGTATCATGTGCACCACTGTTACTTACAATGCGTAAGAAACCTTTATTTGCAGCGCTTTCACCAAATATACTAATATTCTGATTCAATGTTAAATCTGTAGTTCCTGCATCAGAAAGCTTAATACTATCAATATGAATTACGCCAGCTTTAGTTGTCTTAATATCAGCCTGAGTAGGAGAGAGTGCTGCAGGAACAACTGTTGCACCTAGAGTTGAATTATCCACAATACCCAGATCTTTAATTTCAAGACCACCAATCATTGTAGCATTTAATTTGATCATCGCGCCTTGTGGTGCTGCACCCAATTGAATGTTTGCAGACATAGGCCCTGTCTTAACAGAAAGACCTGTTAAAATTTCATTAACGGCACCTACCCCACCCCGGCGAATTGAACCTGAGTTATCACCTGTGCCTTCCTGACCCGATGCTACAACACCAATCTTACCAATATGAATATCCAAACCTGAAACTTCAGCAGCAATATTAATAAAAGGGTTATTATTACCAGCATCTGAATCAATTTTCAAATCCATAAGGTTACGCGAAGCTAAAAGATATTTTCCACCCTCGTCATAGTTTGCACCAATTACCACACCATGTTTTTCATTAACATGACCTGCTTCCCCATTACCATAAATTGCAAGCGCACCGGCCTTATCTGTACCACCAGCGCTTTTACTCTCATATGCTAAAGCCTGAACATCACGATAAACTGGGGCACCAGTCGAATCTTTTACTCCAGTATCCCATTGTTTAGTTTCGAATACACCCTTAGGGTTTAAAGGATTCGTAACATCAAGTTTTACTGATTTAGTAGTTTTGTTTGCATCTAAACCGCTATTATCGTGAATATATAGTTTTTCGATTTCAATTTTTGAAATACCGATACCAATACTAATACCGTCTTGACCCGTTGTTTCACTTAGAGATGCATCATCCATTGCTTGCATCGCCATCGCATTGGCACTAAATGCAACTGAAGTCGCTAAAACTAATTTTGTAAATTTTTTCATTGTTTACTCTCCCAAGAGTACTATTTTTTTTGGTTGTGAATTACTCAGTGTTTAGGCTGTATTTTTTATTTTCTGACAGCTTAAGCATCTTTCCTTGAGTAATTTGCTAGCCCACTTAAAGTAGCGTCGAGTCAGTTTTTGATCAACTGTTGTTGGTCGCAATCTGTCGCTTACCGATAAACGGTATTTCATGATTTAAAAATATTTCCCCTGACTTCTTGATATAAAATAGTGAGTCATATCGAACTCTCTATAACTGAATGACCGAAGCTCTCTATCATCGTCCCTTAAAGTTTGAATCACGTCTGGTTGCAGATCTATTGTCCGCATTGAAGACATTGGATCATCTGGTGTATTTAAATAATAATGGTCAGCCTTTTATTGCCTGCTGCGCTCAAGAATATTTTGTTGCGCCAACATCACAAATTCAGTCTTTTAAAAGAACAGGGATTGAACAATACCAGCCCATCCCATCTGAATTTAATTTAGCAATCGATGCATTAAAAAATCTTCAAAAGAATGGATTTCATGGAGGTTATGTTGGTTTTATCGGCTACGATTATGCGGCTCAACAATATATTCAGTATCCAGATCGTCCTCAACCTGGTTTATTTATTGGTCAATTTTCTTCCTACATTAAACCAACCCCTGATGGCTGGATGTTCTATAGTGATGATCCACAAGCAGAACAGATTTTCAATCATATTCAGAACTTACTTAACCAAGATAAAATTCACTCGACATTTCATTTAAAAAATCCTTGTACCTCACGCTGGACTAAATCTGTCTATACTCAGGCTTTTCAGAAAATTCAGGACTATATTGTTGCAGGTGACTGCTATCAGATTAATCTAACCCAAGAATTTAAAGGTCGAGCCCAAGGCTCCCTCTTAGCGACTGCCCAAGCATTCTGGACATTAACCGAAGCGCCCTATGCGGGTTATCTGCGTATTGGTGATTTTGAATTACTCAGCTGCTCACCCGAGTTATTTATTGACTTCGAAAAAAATCGGAAAATTATCACCAAACCAATTAAAGGCACCATGCCACGCTATAGCGACCCTGTGCTAGATGAACAATCTAAACAAACCTTAAAAGCATCGGAAAAAGATCAGGCAGAAAATGTCATGATTGTGGATTTATTACGTAATGATTTAAGTGTTTATGCGGAAACAGGCTCGGTTAAAACACCCAAATTATTTAATATCGAAAGTTTTAATCAAGTGCATCATATGGTGAGCGAAGTAGAAGCGACCTTAAAAGCAGATGTTAATCCTTTCGAGGTGTTAATGTCAGCCCTACCAGGTGGCTCAATTACGGGCGCACCTAAAATTCGTGCCATGCAGATTATTGCTGAATTGGAAGGTGCTGCACGTGGGGCTTATTGTGGATCAATGGGTTATTTTAATTTTGATGGTACCGGTTCCTGGAATATTCTGATTCGTTCCATCCAAAAATATCAGGAAGATGTTTCTTTATGGGCGGGTGGTGGTATTACCATTTCTTCGGATTGTGATGCGGAATATCAGGAATGCTTTGATAAGGTTTCAGCGATGCTGGATCTGTTAAATACGTGGTATCAGCCTGAGTAAATAAAAAAGCGAATCATTTGATTCGCTTTTTCTACAAATCCACCCTAACCCTCCTTTGCTAAAGGAGGGAACTCCTCCCTTTTCAAAGGGAGGCTAGGAGGGATTTTGATCACACCAAAATCTCATTTTTTAGCGTATTTACTAAACGCTGATTTTGCTCATCTGTACCAATAGTAATTCGCAAGAACTGGTTAATACGTGGCTTATTAAAATAACGCACGATAATGCCACGTTCACGCAACTCACTTGCAAGTTCGCCTGCATCCTTAGATGGCAAGGAGGCAAAAATAAAGTTGGCACTCGATGGTAAAATTTTAAAACCAAGCTCATTTAATTGGGACACCAACTTTTCACGGCTGGCAATAACTTTCTGATTCTGTGCTTCAAAGTAGGCCTGATCTTCAAATGAAGCCACCGCTGCAGCAATCGCAAAACGGTCCATCGGATAGGAGTTAAAGCTATTTTTGACTGCTTCAAGTGCTGCAATCAAATGTGGCTGAGCAATCGCGAAACCTACTCGCAGACCTGCAAGAGAACGTGACTTCGATGTGGTTTGACATACGACTAAATTTTCATATTTCTCAACCAGCTTGACTGCTGATTCAGCACCGAAGTCGACATAGGCTTCATCAATCACCACCACTGAATCCGGATTGGCTTGCAGAATTTCCTCAATGACTGCCAAACCCAGATCAATACTGGTCGGCGCATTAGGATTAGTAATAATAATACCGCCATTAGCTTGTTTATAGTCATCCACAACAATTTCAAAGTCATCATTCAGTGGCAAGATTTTGGTTTTAACCCCAAAAAACTGGCTGTAGACCGGATAGAAACTATAGGTAATATCTGGATAAAGCAGAGGCTGTTCTTGAACAAAAAATGCTTTAAAGATATGTGCCAAAACCTCATCTGAGCCATTGCCGACAAAGACAGTGTCTACAGGTACATTTTGTTGTTTAGCGATCGCCTGTTTCAACTCTGACGCATCAGGGTCTGGATATAAACGCAAAACATCTGCTGAATTTGCCAATACCTGTTGTACTGCCGCAACGACTTTAGGCGATGGCGGATACGGATTTTCATTGGTATTAAGTTTTAAAATATTCTGGATTTTTGGTTGCTCGCCTGGGGTATACGGTTCTAATTCACGTACTTCAGGACTCCAAAAACGCATTTGTTCTGTTGTGATATTCATTTTGTATTCTCTTTAAACCCTCTCCTAACCTCTCCCTGAGCCATATATGGCGCAATAGAGGAATTTTCATTAATAAAGACACAAGATTTTTGTGGTTTAAATTCTCCTCTCCTTTTAGGAGAGGGTCAGGGAGAGGTAGTAATGCTATTTATGGTTGATAACGATAACGTGCAGAACGTGCATGTGCATCTAGGTTTTCCTGTTGCGCCAAGATATCCGCAGTTTTTGCTAAAGTTTTTACACCTTCTTGTGAGCACATAATCAGACTTGAACGCTTCTGGAAATCATAGACACCAAGTGGCGATGAAAAACGCGCAGTACCTGAAGTTGGCAAGACATGGTTTGGCCCGGCACAGTAATCACCAATGGCTTCAGGCGTATAACGCCCCATAAAGATCGCACCTGCATGACGAATGCTATCAGACATTGCTTCTGCATCATCTAAACACAACATCAAATGCTCAGGCGCCACCTGATTAATCAAATCTGACGCTTCTTGACGGTCTTTCACCAAGACCAAAGCACCACGATTGGCAATCGAGGTACGGGCAATTTCTGCCTTCGGTAATGTTGCTAGATGCATTTCAATCGCCTGCTCAACATCATTCAGCAACTGTTCATCTGGTGTGATGAAAATAGCCTGTGCCACAGTGTCATGCTCAGCTTGCGAAAGTAAATCCATCGCCAGCCATTCAGCATTATTTTGGCCTTCGGCATAGACCAGAATTTCAGAAGGTCCTGCAATCATGTCGATACCGACCTGACCAAACACCGCACGTTTTGCCGCAGCCACAAAACGGTTGCCTGGGCCGGTAATTTTATCTACTGCTGGGACAGTTTCTGTACCATAAGCCAATGCCGCAACCGCTTGCGCACCACCAATGGTAAAGACACGCGTCACACCTGCCAGATATGCAGCCGCCAATACCAATGGATTTAAATCACCATTCGGTGCAGGTACCACCATAATAATTTCCGGCACTCCTGCGACATGTGCAGGCACCGCATTCATCAATACTGAAGATGGATAAGACGCTAAACCACCGGGTACATAAATCCCGACACGATCCAGAGGGGTCACTTTCTGACCGAGCGTATTTCCTAGAGTATCGACGTAGGTCCAGCCATCTTGCTTTTGCGCTTGATGGAACTCACGTACACGATTTGCTGCAAGCTCTAACGCTTCACGCACTTCCGTGCTTAGACCATCAAATGCTGCTTTCAATTGTTCCTGGGTCAGCTCCAGCTCTGAGAATTGATGCGCCGGATGTCGATCGAACTGTTGAGTGAGTTTAAGAACTTGAGCATCACCATGCTGACGAACATCAGCAATAATTTGATCTACAGTTTTTAAAAGTTCAGGATCATTAACAGTTTCAAAAGCCAACAAGTCAGCAAATGCTTGCTTGAAGTTTTGATCTTGGGTCGATAAACGTCGCATCAATTTACCCATCAGGTTTGAATTCGAAGGCTTTAGTTTACCTGTTTTCCAGACTTTTGTCGGCAGCTATAGTGCTCTAGCCCTATGAGTTTTATTGGAAATAACTTTTGGTAAAATTGATGAAAGAATTTACATCGTATTTATGTTCAATCGAATAAAAAAACCGCCCTAAGAGGACGGTTTTTTTACGCAACAAATTTAAGCCTGTTTTGCCTTTTCACGTTCTTCCACGGCTTTTTCAAGCTGTGCCAGAATCGGATTTAACAATGCTTGCTTACGCTTGAAACTGGCTTTGTTCACGATTAAACGTGAAGACACTTTACAAATTTCTTCAAGTGGCTCTAACCCATTGGCACGCAAGGTATTACCTGTATCCACGACATCGACAATGTAATCGCCCAGACCGACCAGTGGTGCAAGTTCCATGGAGCCATACAGCTTGATCACATCAACTTGCTCACCCAGGCTGGCATAGTATTGACGGGTCAAATTCACGTATTTGGTCGCAATTTTTAAACGACCTTTAGGACGTTGCATCCCCACCTTACCAGCGGTCATCAATTTACATACCGCAATTTTCAGGTCTAATGGTTCATAGACGTTTTGCGCGCCATGTTCCATCAATACATCTTTACCGGCCACGCCAATATCGGCTGCACCATTTTCAACATAAGTCGGTACATCTGAAGCACGTAAAATTAAGATACGAACCTGTTTATGCGTGGTCGGGAAAATCAATTTACGAGATTTATCAGGATCTTCTAAAAGATTAATCCCTGCTGTTTCTAGCAAAGGTAAAGTCTCTTTTAAGATACGCCCTTTACTTAATGCCAAAGTTAAACCATGATCAAAATTGCCCATTACGTCAAAGTTTGGATCATCGTTTCTCATATCGCTCATTAATTTACTCGCTTAATTTGGGCACCTAAACTTTGTAACTTTGCTTCTACATCTTCATAACCGCGGTCAATATGATAAATGCGGTCAATCAGCGTTTCACCTTCAGCGGCAAGTGCTGCCAGCACCAAAGAGAACGAAGCACGTAAATCTGTTGCCATTACGGGTGCGGCAGAAAGTTTTTCTACACCCGTTACCACAGCATCATTACCTTCTACCTGAATATTGGCACCCATACGTGCCAATTCAGGAACATGCATGAAACGGTTTTCAAAAATCGTTTCAGAAATTGTCGCAAAGCCTTGAGCAATGGCATTCACAGCCATAATCTGGGCTTGCATATCGGTTGGAAATTCTGGATGTGGTAAGGTTTGGAAGCTGACAGCTTTCGGACGTTTACCCAGCATATCCAGTTCAATCCAGTCGTCACCACGGGTCACTTCTGCGCCCATTTCTTCAAACTTGTCCAGCACTGCTTCCATCAGGGACGGATCAGTATGCGTGGTTTTGATACGACCGCCAGTGATCGCTGCTGCTGCCAGATATGAACCGGTTTCAATCCGGTCAGCAACAACCGCATATTCACAGCCATGCAGACGTTCGACACCGGTCACAATTAAAGTATCGGTATCTAGACCTTCAATCTTGGCACCCATCTTGATCAGCATTTGCGCAAGATCAGTGATTTCAGGTTCACGTGCTGCATTGCGAATCGTGGTCACACCATCGGCCAACACGGCAGCCATCAGAATATTTTCTGTCCCACCCACAGTCACCATATCAAAGACAACTTCGCCACCTTTCAGGCGACCATCGACTTTGGCATGTACATAACCGGCTTCGACTTCAATCTCGGCGCCTAAAGCTTCTAAAGCTTTCAAATGCTGATCGACAGGACGGGAACCAATCGCACAACCGCCTGGTAAAGACACTTTTGCACTGCCATAGCGCGCCAATAATGGACCAAGCACCAAAATAGAAGCACGCATAGTTTTTACGAGCTCATACGGTGCGAACTGGTTATCTAATGTAGACGTATCAGCAACAACCGTATCGCCTTCATAAGTCATGGTGATCCCAAGACCAGCAATCAGCTTCACCAACGTATTGACATCTTTTAGATTAGGAACATTTCTGAGCGTAATCGGGGTATCAGCCAGAATCATTGCTGCCAATAATGGAAGTGCTGCATTCTTTGCACCAGAAATGCGCACTTCACCTTCGAGCTTGATACCGCCCTGAATTAAAAATTTATCCATTAAATGATTAAGCTCCAAATAAGCTTGCTTTGCGCCATTCTTCTTTTGTCATCGCGCGAATCGTTACTGCGTGAACTGCACCACTGGCAATATGGGCATTGAGAGGAGCATAAACAGCTTGTTGGCGTGCAACTGGACGCTTACCTTCAAATTGATCATCCACAATACGGAGATCAAATTTTCCGCCCTGACCACTCACAGCAACATCCGCCTCTGGAAAAGCGGCTTCTAAAATTTCAGCGAGCTGTTCATTATTCATCACAAGACCTCTTATAGGACTAAGGGTGTAAAACGAGCCATTTTACTATAAATAGCAAAAATAATTCATGGATCCATACATTATATATATAAAAAAAAGAGGCTTTTAAAACCTCTTTTTCATCATTTGTCCTTTATAGGGCTAAAGGATGCTGCTGTAAATGCATTTCCCGGTATCGATCAATCTGCCGTTTGAGTTTTTCAGTCAATATTTTAATTGAGGTATACATATCATCTGCGGTGGCGTGAGCAAAAAATTCAATGCCCGGTAATCGGATAATAGCCTCTGCGATATGATTACTACTGCCCTTTCTAGAGCGTTTATCAATTTGATGATCTTTTGAGAGTTTCACTTGCATACTATTCACCTGATCCAGGTGCTTCGTCATCTGTGAAAACTTGGTTTTTATACTTTCTTCAATAGCTGGCGTAATCGATAAATGATGTCCACGAATTGTTATTTGCATAGTTCTATCCCTCACCTTCGTTAGGATTAGAAGAGTCACAATATAAAATAATTTAAATACAGCAACTTATAAATAAAATATCCGTATTTTAAGTCCTGGATCAAATCATTTTACTGCTCCTCAAAAGAAAAAAAGATTCATTATGCTGTCATAATGAATCTCTAGAATAGCCAGATTTCAAATTTTAGATCAAGACTTTTCGCTCAGAAGATGAAGGAATATGTAACGATTCACGATATTTCGCCACCGTACGTCGTGCCACATCAATGCCTTCATCTTTTAACATATTGGCAATTGCATTATCAGACAAAGGCTTGCGGGCATTTTCTTCGGAAATCAGTTTTTTGATTTTGGCACGAATAGCAGTAGAAGATGCTTCACCACCTGAAGTCGTGCCAACGTGACTCGAGAAGAAATATTTCAACTCGAACAATCCACGTGGGGTCAGCATATATTTATTGGTGGTTACGCGCGAAACTGTAGATTCATGCAATTCAACTTCTTCGGCAATATCTCTTAAAACCAGAGGTTTCATGCCTTCCGCCCCAATTTCCAAGAACATTTTTTGATGTTCCACAATACAAGTCGCGACTTTCAATAAGGTTTTATGTCGTTCATCGATACTTTTAATGAAGTTCTTCGCTTCCAGCATCTGATTACGCAGGTACTGATTATCATCGCTTTGATCTGCACGACGAATCATTTTGGCATAAAAAGAATTGACGCGTAACTTTGGCAGCACATCCGAGTTTAAATTGACTTGCCAGCAGTTATTCTTTTTCATCACCACGACATCTGGCACCTGATAATCCGATTCCTTGTTTTCAAATTCCAGACCAGGATGCGGTTTTAATGTTTTTAGCAAATCTACGGCACAACGCAACTGCTCTGGATTTAAGCCAGTCTGTTTGATCAGCTTAGGAAGCTCATTGGTGATCAATAATTCATAATGTTGCAGAAGTTTGATCGCATCATTTCGGCAAGGCGTTGACGCAGGTAAATTATCAAGTTGAACCAATAGGCATTCTGCCAAGCTTCTAGAACCTACACCTACCGGATCCAAACGCTGGATATGCTTTAATACAACGGCAACCTCATCATCTTCAATTTCTTCTTCAGACCCCATAGAAGAGAGTAAATGTTGTACCGATGCAGTAATTTCACTCAACTCAGCATCTAAAAAACCTTTGTCGTCCAAAGAATCGACTATGCAATAAGCGATTAATTTATCAACCTGTGAAAAATTCAGCAGATTAATTTGTTCTAGCATATATTCTTGCAGGCTCTGATGCCCTTGACGATTATCTTCACGCTCTTCGAACTCGGCTGCCCCCAGACTTGTAGGTTGATGGGTATAGACATCATCCCAATCGGTATCTACAGGTAAGTCATCAGGCAGATGATCGGCATTAAGTTGATTAGTTAGATCTTGATTTTCATTATTTGACTCAATTGTAGATAAGCTTTCAAGGGTAATTTGCTCTTCAACTTTTTCTAATAGAGGATTACTATCAAGTTGCAACTGAACTTCTTGTTCCAATTCCAGACTTGAAAGTTGTAATAGCCGAATTGCCTGCTGTAATTGTGGAGTTAATGACAGCGAGTTCGCAATTTTTATACCCACTGATAATCTCATTGTTACCCCCCTTAATAGAAAATCCCGTTTTATAAGCAATTTTTATGCCGTTTTATTTTTTATAACACAGATTTACCAAAAAACATACAAATTGGATTTTAAATTTCTAGTCTTTCGCGACTAATAATTGTTTAAATACTTAATTTTTCGCATAAAAAAACACCCCTGGCCTTATGGTCGGGGGTGTTTTGGAATAATGAGCTGGCGATGACTTACTCTCACATGGGTAACCCCACACTACCATCAGCGCTAAGAGGTTTCACTTCTGAGTTCGGGAAGGGATCAGGTGGTTCACTCTTGCTATGGTCGCCAGCACAACTGTTTATGGATACTTGCTAGGTCTTACGTTTTGCCTTGCTTTCTACCAAATAGAATTCATTAACAGAGATATCTGAGTTGCAGTAGTTTGTTCGTTTAGCGTAACTAAATCAAGTCACTTTGTTTAATATCGAATCAATCGATCC
>NZ_MJIQ01000051.1:0-39609 GCF_001878775.1 Acinetobacter sp. AR2-3 | reverse complement strand
TGTTCTAATTCTATAGAGAATAGCTTCAATAAAATTGCGTAAATTTGAGTTGTGGTGAATGGATAAATTACGCAGAATAACTTTCAACTTTTGCCAGTGTTGATCTGTCAGCATGGTACGAGGCATAGCGAATAGTAACATTGGGTTTGGCGATTTGATTTTACTACTTCGCTATTTTTTTAAGCTAAAAGTGTCAACACACCCTAGGATATATAAATCAATGCCAGTTCTAGCAATCCAGCATAGACTCAGTGGATTTTACTTTTTTTACTATGCGATTGTTGGGGCGTTCATGCCTTTTTGGAGTCTGTATCTTGAAGATCAAGGCTTCAATTATCAGGAAATCGGGATTTTATCTTCTATTGCGATTGTTACCCGATTCTTTGCTCCCTTAATTTGGGGCTGGATTGCAGATAAGTCCGGTAAACGCATGTTGCTGGTGCATATTGCCACCTGGATGGAAGCCTGTATCTGGTTCATGATTTTTATCATTCCCAATAGCTTTCAATCTGTAGCTTTACTGATGCTGATTTTCAGTTTTTTTCAGAATGCTATTCTGGCACAGTTTGAAGGGGTGACTTTGTTCTGGCTCGGAGAAAAAAGAGCAGAACTGTATGGCAAAGTACGAAAATGGGGGTCTGTCGGCTTTATTATCGGTGTATTCGGCTTGGGCGCCGTCTTTGAAATTATTAGCATCAGTATGTTACCCGTCTTGTTGCTGAGTATTTCATTTCTGGCCTTTCTTTGGTCATTTACCATTAAAGAGCCCACGACAGCGCCTACCGCCCAGAAACAGCTCGAACCCTTATGGCCGATATTCAAACGCCCAGTCGTCTATAGCTTTTTCCTGATTGAATTGATTCTGCTATTTTCACACGCGCCATTCTATAGTTTTTATAGCAATTATCTCAGTCAGTCGGGATTTAGCACCAGTCAGATCGGGCTGCTCTGGTCAGTCGGAGTCATTGCGGAAATAATCATGTTTGCCTATGCGACGTTCTTTCTGACACGCTGGTCGTGGCGTCATCTGGTCACGCTATGCTTGTTAATGACCGGATTAAGATGGTTCATCGTCGGGATATTTCCTGCTTCATTCATGGCACAGTTTTTTGCCCAAACGATTCATGCTTTAAGTTTTGGTTTATTTCATATGATCGCGATGCGGGTGATTTTTCAGAACTTCTCTGCAGGGCAGCAAGGACGTGGACAAGCGCTCTACAGCACCATGTGGGGGATTGGTGTGGCGAGCGGCAGTATTCTGGCTGGGCATTATTGGGATCAAGTTGGCGGCACATCTATTTTTATCGCTGCTGCAGCATCGACCTTGCTTGGCTTATTACTGATTTTTGGATTGCCAAATAAGGTCGAACTGCAAAAACAGGCTTGAAAATATCATCTCAGTATTAAATACGGATTTTGGCGTATTGCCCAAACCACGGTTGTGCCTGCTCCAATTGGGCTGCCAGTTGTAGTAGCAGATCCTCACGGGCAAATGGTGCAATAAACTGTGAACCGAGCGGCAGGTTTTGTTCATTCCAGTACAGCGGTACAGACATCGCCGGGAGTCCGGTAATATTGGCCAGTTGCGTGAAAGGCACCCATTTCAGATTTTCTTTCACAATCTGGTCGACCAGTTTACCTTGCGCCAGCAAATGTGCTTTATTTAGTTTCAATAAAGCTTTAAGAATCGGTTTCTGCCAGTTTGGTGTTTTGACCTCACCATTTTTTGGCGCCACTGTCGCCGTTGCAGGCGTCAGGTACAGATCATAATTATCAAAGAAATGATTCATCTGGGTTACATATTGACCCCAGTTATTCAGGTTCTGGATATAATCAATCGCGCTGGTTTTGGCCCCAAAAGCTGCCAGCGCTAAAGAGTCCAGTTCAAAATCATTCGATCTAGACGGATAGCCTTTCTGAATTTCATCCAGCATAAATGAAAACTGGCTAAACCAGGTGGTAATAAAATCCTTGGCCAGTTGCATGCCATTAATGGCTGGGCGGTCTTCGACCACTTCATGGCCCAAAGATTCTAGCAATTTGGCTGTTTGTTCAATGGCTTTAATGGCATCCTGGGAAACAGGTGTGCCAATCGTAGAATAAGTGCTAAACGCAATTTTCAGTTTTTTTGGCGGTTGCTGAATCACATCCAGATAATGATGCTGTGGACGCTGAATCTTAAACAGTGAACTATGATCTTCACCATGGGTGGCATCCAGCATTGCAGCACTATCCCGTACCGTTTTGGTCAGTACATGCTGAATCGCGGCGCCATGCATGGCTTCACTCATTTGTGGTCCCCAAGGCGTGCGGCCACGACTCGGTTTCAGGCCAAACAGGCCGCAATAGGAAGCGGGGATACGTATCGAGCCGCCACCATCACCAGCACCCGCAATTGGTACAATTCCGGCAGCCACGGCAGAAGCGGAACCACCGGACGAGCCGCCGCTATTATGCTGTAAATTCCACGGATTTTTACAGCTGCCCCAAGCATCTGGTTCAGTAATACCTTTAATCCCAAATTCAGGAGTATTGGTACGTCCAAAAGTCACAATCCCGGCTTTTTCCCAGCGATTGACAATCTCGGCATTGGTCTTGGCGATATAACCAATCCGTTTTAAGCCCTGACAACCATAAGAAGTTGGATAACCGGCATATTCCTGAAACAGGTCTTTAACCAGAAAAGGCACACCGGCAAAAGGTCCGGACAGATTTTGCTGGCTCCGTTTCAATGCATGCTCATGCATCGGAATAATAATTGCATTTAGCTCGGGATTGGCAATTGAGCTACGCTCTAGTGCAGCAGATAAAAGTTCACTTGAATGTACTTGTTTATTGGCGACCAGATCAGCCAGTCCTAAACCGTCATATTGCAGATATTCTTCAAATTTCATTGCCATTCCCTAGTGTTGCTGCTTCAAGGTTGTAGATCATTTAGGCTCAAGATGCAAGTACCACCTGATTGCGCCCACGATGTTTGGCCTGATACAAAGCTTGATCTGCAATATTGATCAGGTTTTGCAGGTCTTGGGCCTGGGGTTCATTTTGATGGGTGATACCTACACTCACTGTAATATACAGGGGCGAGCCATTTGATTGATGCATCGGGGTTTTTTCCACGAGATCACGAATCCGTTCTGCAATGAGCCGCGCTTCTGAGGGTTCGGTATTCCAGAGTAGCAGTACAAATTCTTCTCCACCAATCCGTGCAAAAAGATCTTGAGCACGTAAATTGTTACGTACAATCTGCGCAAAGTGTTGCAGGACTTTATCACCGACATGATGGCCAAAATCATCGTTCAGACGTTTGAAATGATCAATATCCAGCATGATGACCGAAAATTCCATTCTGTTGGCATATTGCAGTAAATATTCACCTTTCTGAAAGAAAAAATGACGGTTCATGGTGCGGGTCAGACTGTCATGATTGGCCAGATACAAGACCCGTTTAAACAGCTCATTGCGGTTTTGGCTGATAATACACAGGATGAGCGGAGATAAGGCCAGCATAAACAGCCCGATCCGGAGTGAAATATAAATCGTAGAATCTGCCAGGATGGTGTGATTGGTGGCGTAAAACTGCGTCAGGCTGTAATAGGTCAGGATAATCACAAAAGCGTTGATCATGGTCATAGTAAACAGACGATAGGTCAATGCAGCCCAGATCAGTGCAGCCAGAGGGTAGAGCATTGCGCCCGGGCCTGCAAAAATATTGGTAATGATGAGACAGGCCACGACTGAAGATGCAGGTAAAAAATAGCTGAAGTAATTACGTTTTTGACGACGGTTTTTAAATAAGTATTGCATGTCTTTTATTCTTGGGAATGCCAAGATTAAAGGGAGAAACACAATATAATTCACCATTTCACCGGTCCACCACAGACCAAAATCAATCCATAAATTTTCTTTGGTCATGAATGAATTGGGTAGATTGGGCAAGGTGAGAACTGCAAAAGCCGCACTGGCCAGACAGCCGGCAAAAGCGAAGATGCCAAATAAATGAACGAAGGTATAACCGGTATTATAGTATTTGTAATTAATCTTGAAATATCGAATAAAAAATATCGAGACAATAGTACTGATCAGATTAGACAGGGTAAGAAACATGCTCTGTAATAGGCTGTTCCCGGTGACCAGATCTGCAAACATAAAAGCACTGAATGCACCGAGCCAACCTCCCATATTATTTAAATGTGGAAAGCGTAAGAACAGGGCTAACAAGGCAGCATTGGCCGGCCACAATAATGCCAGGTACTCAATCGGTCTGGTTGCGATCCCAATAAAACAACAGACTAAAACAGCGAAAACAATGACAAAATAAGCGTAGGTTTCATGATTTAATTGTTGTTCTGTTATTCGAGCTAATTGCAAATTTAAAATCCTATTCAAATTTCTAAGTGTGAATGATCACTTTGTTCAGCAACTAAGTTTGACCCAAAATATAATTTTATTGTTTGATTAATCTGTTATTAATACGAACTATTAAGATTCTTATATACGAAATATATACAAAAAAAGTCAGAAAGGAAATCCATCTTTTTAAACAATGTGATAAATAATTTCTGACTCTGTATTGAAATTGCGTTAGAGCGGGACACGATCCCAAAAAATATGATAATTTAGAATCAATTGTTAACAAGATGCCGGTAAATATGAAAAAAATATGTCTTAGCCTTATCTTACTCATGAGCTCACCTTGGCTAATGGCGACAGAAAATAAAAAACCAGCAAATGCTCCTGCTAAAGCTGCTGAAATCCCAAATACATTTACTGTGAAAACCCGTCCGGAAATTGTCGGATTGTGGGGAATGGAAATCCCGAATAATAAAAAATGTATCGAATATTATAATTTTAAAGGCAATAATAATGTGGTGATTAAAAGTGGCGATGAGTGGACGTCGGGGCTATATGACTATCAGCCGGCACAGGATCCTTCGCAGCAGATTCCAGCGCTGATTCTGCAAGTAAAATATGACAATAATGAAAAAGACTGTTCAGGCAATCAGGTGGATCAGTCTGGTGAAATTTCGCAATATTTTGTGAAATGGCAAAACCCTTATACCATTAA
Organism: Acinetobacter sp. AR2-3; assembly: GCF_001878775.1. Lineage (NCBI taxonomy): Bacteria > Pseudomonadati > Pseudomonadota > Gammaproteobacteria > Moraxellales > Moraxellaceae > Acinetobacter > Acinetobacter sp. AR2-3. Next base: position 34,541 of record NZ_MJIQ01000051.1, on the reverse strand, counting down.
CTTCTGCGCCAATGAAAAAGCCGAACAATGTTTTGCTGTGCTCAGACGCGTATTGCCTTAAATTGCAAACAATAAAAAAACCGCTGAATGACAGCGGTTTTTTTATGAGCTTTGATTTAAGCTTTGTCTTCAGCACCTTCAAGCTGCTTTAACAAATGCTTCTCTAGGTAATGAATATCCATTGCCTGTTTGCAGAAGTTTTTATCCTGAAGGATTAAATCTTTATGCAAAGGAATATTGGTTTTAACGCCAGTCAAAATCATTTCTTCCAAAGCATTTCTCATTCGAGAAATAGACGTCTCACGATCCTTACCATGCGAAATCAGTTTGGCAATCATTGAATCATAATACGGTGGAATGCTGTAGCCTGGATAAACATGCGAATCTAAACGGATACCTGCGCCGCCTGGTGCATAGAAGCTCTCAATCTTGCCGGGTGAAGGCAAGAAGGTTGATGGATCTTCTGCGTTAATACGGCATTCAATCGCATGTCCTAAAACCTTGACATCTTCTTGCTGAATATCCAGACCTAAGCCACCAGCAATACGCAATTGCTGTTCGATAATATCGATACCGGTCACCATTTCAGTTACCGGATGTTCAACCTGAACACGCGTATTCATTTCAATGAAGAAGAATCCATCATCTTCAAACAGGAATTCGAATGTACCTGCACCACGATATTGCATCAGTTTACAGGCATTGACACAGGCTTCTAGAATATCAGCACGTGCTTGCTCTGGTAAGTTCGGTGCTGGTGCTTCTTCCAGTACTTTTTGATGGCGACGCTGTAGTGAACAGTCACGATCATACAGATGAATCGCATGACCATTACCATCAGCAAGTACTTGCACTTCGACGTGACGTGGCTTTTGCAGGAAACGTTCCATATAGACCGTATCATCACCGAACCACATTTCTGCATCACGCTGTGCAGCCTGAACAGATTCCAGCAGGGTATCGACATTTTCTACGATACGCATACCACGACCACCACCGCCAGAAGCAGCTTTTACAATCAGTGGAAAACCGATCTCTTTGGCTTCAGCCATGGCATTGTGAATCGTTACGGCATGGTCGCAGCCCGGTACTGTTGGTACACCAGCTTTTTTCATGGCAATAATGGCAGAAACCTTGTTTCCCATTAAACGAATATGTTCCGGACGCGGACCAATAAAGATAAAACCAGAATTTTCTACGATTTCTGCAAATTCTGCATTTTCAGCGAGGAATCCATAACCAGGATGGATTGCATCTGCGCCGGTAATTTCAGCAGCTGTAATAATCGCAGGAATATTCAAGTAGCTGTCACTGCTCGCACCAGGGCCGATACATACTGCTTCATCACAGAAACGTAAGTGCATCAGGTCCTTGTCTGCGTCAGAATAGACACCTACAGTTTTGATCCCTAAAGTTCTGCAAGCACGGGTGATGCGTAACGCAATTTCACCACGGTTTGCAATTAAAACTTTTTGCAACATTATAAATCCCCGGGGTGATTAAGCGCGGTAGCGGAAAAGTGGTTGACCGAATTGAATCACTTCACCATTTTTCACCAGAATTTCTTCAATCACACCGCTTTGAGTTGCTTCAATCGGGTTCATGATTTTCATTGCTTCGATAATACCGAGCGTATCGCCTGCAGAAACGGTCTGGCCAACTTTAACAAAGGTCGGCTCACCTGGGCTTGGTGCTGCATAGAACACGCCGACCATTGGTGAAGTTTCAACAGCACCGCGAGGAGATTTTGCTGCTGGCGCTTCGGCTGCTGGTGCAGGCATCGCAGGAACAGCTGCTGCAACCACTGGATTACGACGAGTTAATGCAATCGATTGATCGCCTTCTTTAACTTCGATCGCCTGTAAGTCAGATTCAATCATCAAGTCGATGAGTTTCTTGATTTTACGGATATCCATGAGACAGTATTCCTAATTAAGATTGTGTAGAAGGTTGTATTTTTTCAATGATATAGTCGAGGGCAGCAGCATAGCCTTTTGCACCTAGACCACAGATCACGCCGATGGCTTTATCGGACAAGTATGAATGATGTCGGAATGCCTCACGTGCATGCACATTAGACAGATGGACTTCAATGAAAGGAATGGCAACGCCAAGGAGGGCATCGCGAACAGCAACAGAGGTATGGGTCAATGCTGCTGGATTAATAATGATATATTGAATGCCGTCTTGCTGGGCTTGATGAATTCGGTCAACAATGGCACCTTCCCAGTTGCTCTGGAAAGTATCGAGTTGTAAGGTAGCTTGTTGAGCCTGAGCAATCAGCTGCTGGTTAATATCGTCAAGACTAAGGTGACCATAAACTTCCGGTTCGCGCTTCCCAAGCAAGTTTAAATTCGGTCCATGAATAACCAAAATGGTCGAACTCATCCAGCATGCTCCAATTAAAAAGTATCGGGGTTTGTTTGCAAGATGTCTGCAAACTCTGCTTATTATTGCATGATTTTCTACATTACTATTTATAATTTCTTTGAATTAACGTAGAAAGCATATAGCAAACAGTGGCGCTATAATGAAAACTTTGCAGAGATTTGGCAATGTTAAAAAATTACAATTCGCTGGGTATTCAGATTATTTTCATTGTAAACCCAATTGGCAAAAACAGTTAATATCCTTTATGTAACTGTATCTTCATGTTAACGCTAAATTCTTCCTTTTAGTGATATTTTTAGTTTTGAACAAGAGTTGTCTGGCTGATTTTACTGCAATGTTCGACTTCTATAGCATAGAAAACTCTTTACATTCTGACTTTAGAGTTGTGCTGATTATCCTCTTTATATATAAGCTATCGACCGTTTCTCAAAACTTGACGAAAATTTAAAAATATAAGATAAGACAATATGTTAATGATATTTTCTCTTATTGTACTTGGATTTTCCTAGGTCTATTCTTCCAATATATTGGAATTAATTACATCATTTTCAATTCAAGTATTCATGACAGACACTGTACAAGAATCTATTTCTTCTTCCGGAGATAAAGGTTAAATCTCAGCGGGTTTAAGATAAAACGCTCGACTTATATGCCTCGTATTTATAGACGCATGAAATGACGAATGTGTTCATCTTCAAGCCTTCTACACAGTGAAGCCATTAATCGCCTAACGCTTAGATAGTGGCAAAAACACATACATTTGTTGATATTTTGCTCGTCATCATCTTTGCAGAAGAGTTCAAAAGTATTGAAGAGCGTAAAGATTGAACCAAATAGGTCTGATTGAAGCGGAATACGGGCTTAAAGCAAAATTTGCTCTGTAGTTGCCTCATCTAAATTAACTTCTTGAGCTAATCTTTATATAATCATGCGATTCCTCTCAAACAAGACTTTCTATGACACCTGCATGCAAACTATTAAAAGCCAATAAAATCGAATACAGCATTCATGAATATGAACATGATGCCAATGCCAAAAGTTTCGGGTTAGAAGCTGCTGAAAAATTAGGGCTTTCGGTGGAAGAAGTCTTTAAAACTTTATTAGTCACGGATGATAAACAGTATTTTGTTGCCATATTGCCGGTACATCATCAGTTAAATCTGAAAAAAGTAGCCCAGGCTGTGGGATGTAAAAAACTCCAGATGGCAGATCCTAAACATGCAGAACGTTTGACCGGTTATCTGGTCGGTGGAATCAGTCCCATTGGTCAAAAGAAACGATTAAAAACGGTGATTGATGCCAGCGCAGAACAGTTGGATAAGATCTATGTCAGTGGCGGTAAAAGAGGCTTGGATATTGGATTAAAGCCGGCTGATCTTGCCAAAGTGCTCAATGCACAGTTTGTCGATGTGCTGGATATATAAGATCGGAGTACGATGATCAGCTAAATTCATAGAACCTGAAGTGATAGATTTAAAATGGCTGCATATTTTTTGGTCGGAAATAACAGTAAATAATTTTATACGTTTGTATATTAGATAAGTTAAAACACAGCCTGACTGTGTACACAACAAGGAATGAAAACAAAAATATAAATTATGATGCGGAGCATAATGGATGAAAATTCAAAATAAAAAATGGCCACGGTTCTGTCTAACATTATCTGCGATGGTGATGCTATCTGCGTTGCCGAGTGTACAGGCCGCTTCTGCACCTTCAACTGCACCTGCCAATTCACAGCAGGTTTTCTTTGTCGGAAATAACTGGGATGGCACGGTAACCGTGATTCGTCCATCGGGTGATTTTGGCAAAATAGGCGTCATTAACATGATTCCTGACCGTAAAGAGCGCCTTAAGGAAATTCACCTGAATCCAATCAAACTGATTGCCTATACTTATATTCAGACCACAGCCGGTGAAGGCAATGATCAGTTGGTGGATGATATGTACTCGACACCAGACGGGCAGTCAGTCGTTGCATCACGCCCAAGTTTCGCCGATGTGGTATCAATTAATATCAAAACCGGCAAGATTAACTGGCGGACGCCTGTAGAAGGCTTCCGTGCCGACCATATGGCAGTATCACCAGATGGGCAACGAGTCGCCGTATCTGCATCTTCAGGAAATGTGGTGCATGTACTGGATATCCATACCGGTAAAGAGTTGGGCCGTTTCAGCACTGGCGATAAACCGCATGAAAACATTTACTTCGATGGCGGCAACAAGATCCTGAACTCTGCCATCGGCAATGTTGAAACCTCGATGGATGCACAGTGGCAAGACTTTACTAAAGGTAAGCGTTTTATCACTATCGCAGATGCCAACACGCATCAGGTGCTAAGAAAAATTGACTTCAGACCTGCACTGGATGCATTTGGTCGTAAAGATTTATCCAACTCAGTACGACCAATTGTATTTAGTAAGGATGAAACCAAACTGTATGCCCAGGTTTCATTTTTTAATGGGCTGATTGAGTACGATCTGAATCAGAACAAGATTAGCCGGATCGGACAGCTCCCTGGCAGTGACAGTATCCCGAAAGACCGAACCAAATGGGTGAATGATTCACGCCATCATGGCCTATCAATCAGTGCGGATGGTGAAAAGCTCTGTGTCGCTGGTACCATGGATAACTACGCTACGATTGTAGATCGCAAAACACTGACAGCCGGGAAACTGATTTCTGCAGGTAAACCTTATTGGGCAACGCGAAGCCCGGATGGTCGTAGCTGTGTAATTTCAGAAAGTGAAACAGATGTAGTCACAGTGATTGATTTTGCCACAGGCAATAAAGTGCTGAGTGTGCCGGTAGGAAATCATCCACAACGCGTCCGGATTGGATATGCACCAGCAGACTGGTCAACGCCGTAGTCAATCGTCGATGAGCGAAAAAGACAGCTTTTTGATAAAGGCTGTCTTCTTTAGCTGAGGACATAAAAATGAATGATAAAACAATTCTGTTCTATGTAATGCTCGGATTGCTATTGTTTGGGACTTTAGCCGGTATTGGCTATCAGGTACGACAAGAAATCTATCGGACGAATTTTACTGATCAGACCCATTCTGATCCGGTCCTGCCAGTTGAAAAATCGGCAAGCTATATATCTGTTAACTCTCCTGAGAATAGTCAAACTACGAAGAAGAAACAGAACGATACGGTTGCAAAGCAAAGCGAATTATCAAAGCAACAAGAACAGTTATATCTGGACTTTACTCAGATCATTAACGCTTTAAGTGAGGGACAACGACCAAATCCTCAACAAGTCAGTTTGTTGATCAGTCAGCAACAAAAACTGGTAGAGGCCCAACTGGTGAGCAAGGCCGAAGCGAAAGCACAAATTGAGTTTCTGATTAAAGTTCTGCCTGAAATGGATCATGAATTGCATCGGGCATTGCGAGTATTAGAACAAACTCGAATTTGAAAAATTAGATCCAGATGCATCTTTCATTATTCTAAGCCTAAAAATTGCTCTCATAAAAAAGCCCAAAATATGATTTGGGCCTTTAAATACATACTTTAAAAAGCTAAGTATCTTTATAAACAGTTCGCAGGCTTGGGTACACCAGCCAAACGGCTTAAGTGACGGGCCACCAGACCAGTATTAAACTTTTCTTGAAGCATGGCATTATTGATATCGGCACTGACAGTTTTCATTAAAAATTTAATCAGTGGTCGTGTTGCTGGTGAATGACCAAACTGCTGATAGAACTGACGTACCGCTTGCAGAATTTCAAAATGCCAAGGAGTTAAGCTCAGTTTCAGACTATCGGCCAGCACTTGAGCGACTTCTTCATTCCAGATGGTATAGTCAACCAGATGGCCATCTTGATCCAATTCTAAATTCATATCTAACTCATTTATTATTTCATTGAAATGCAGCGATTAAACTCGAGGCAAAGATCTGCAAAATCCGCATAATTCAAAAGCTTTATCTGATCAGGCAAAGGCTGTACTAATAACTCCGCATCATTTTTCAGTATGTGAATTTTCGGCAAGCTTTGAAGAAATGAATGCTCTAGCAGCAAAACCGCTTCACCCATCAGCACGACCTGATCACCCATTGTATAAGTTTGAGCCAGTTGCTCTAGGATCTGCGCTGTTGCCGAATAGCTGGATTGGATCAGGTAAAGTGTATGATTTGACATTTGTATATCCTTCTTACCAATACAACACATGATCAAAGCTTTGAATAAATTCAGAATTAAGCTCAATAAATTCGATTTCTTGTTCGCTCTGTGTCACAAATGGGGAATTCTGGTTTTTCTGCTCAATCAGAAATGGAGTGAGATCATAAAACTCGAAACTGTCGACCATATTTGATGCCAGTTTGAATGCATGATGCACCTGGTCAAATTGCAGCTCTGAACGCAGCAGACTAAGGGCAGCACCTTGTAGCAGGACTTTAACTTCTGCGCCAAAGGTTGCCAGGACCATGGTAGCTGACAGGCTTTCATGCACCTGCAGGCTGGTCAGATTGGCTTGGGTTAATATAACAAGTACAGATTTCACACAAGATTCCTTGGAAAAGCAACACATTCTAAAAAATGAAACATCTAGAATTGAATGAGACGTTGTGAGGACTGAACAGCATCGGCAAGTTCACCTAAACCGACCAATTCAAAGGCATCTGCCAGATTATGCTGCTGAATATTGTGACGTCGAGCATTGTCCAGATCTGTAATTCCACGTGCCAATGCTGCACTTACACAGACCGGGAGGCGAATCTGTAGCGCTTGCCATGCATGTGTAAGATGACGTTGATCGTCGGGTACCCATTGCAGTGCATTTGCGACCGATACGCCGTCCTGATAGAAGAATACACGGAATGCTTCCTGTTTATCTTGCAAGGCCTGAGCCAAACCCAGGGCATGCCAGGCATAAATGGAAGTCGGTGCGGAGGTAACAAGAATTAAGGTGCTCATCGAAATTCACTACAGGCTTGATCAATAGCAACAGATTGATCTTGGCTTCATCAGAAAGTAGGTAGTATAAATGATTTTAGTGACGGGTGGATTAGGCTTTTTAGGCTCACATATTGCTTTAAGTCTGTTAGCACAAGGACTAGAGGTCATTGTGGTCGATAATTTGGCCAATGCTAACTTACAGATTCTGGAGCGCCTCGAATTTATTTCTGGTATGTATGTACCTTTTATCAAAATTGATATTCGCAATACGCCAGCATTGAACAAAGTCTTTGAGCAGCATTCGATTCAGGCTGTGGTGCATACCGCAAGTTTTAAATCATTGGAAGAATCAGTATTAAAACCACTTGAATATTATAATGATAATGTTAGCTGTATTATGAGTCTCATGCGTGCCATGCAGCGTACCGGCGTGCGTCATCTGGTACATTTATCCAGTCTGGCGGTATATGGACAATCTGGTGCAGACTTAAGCGAAGATCTGCCTTTTAACTTCACTTATCCGAATCCCTATATCAAATCGCAACAAATGGTTGAGGAAATTATCCGGGATACTGCCAAAACTGATAATGAATGGCGGATTGCGATCCTACGTCTGTCCAATATCGCCGGCGCCTTTGAACACGGTGTGCTGGGGGAAGCGGTGCCACCTTTACCGAAAAATATTTTGCCTTTGGCGATGCAGGTCGCTGCACAGCAACGTGAATATCTGGAATTACGCCGTCAGGCCCATACTGCGGATGGCACAGTAGAACGCAGTTTTCTGCATGTCGCAGACTGTTGTGATGCCGTGATCAAGTCCTTGCAATGGCTATCACAACAGCAGGAATTAAAATGTGAAGCCTTTAATATTGCCGGTGAATTGATTTCCATACAGGATTTACTAGATCAGCTGGCTGAAGTGACTCAGTCTGCAATCAAAACCATGGATGCTCTGCCATACCCACATGCGGAAATGGATCAATTGGGGGCGAACATTGGAAAAGCGCGAAATATCCTACATTGGCAACCTCAGCGTTCACTCAGAAAGATGCTTGAGGATGAATGGTTGTTTTATCAGAATATGCTCAGAGGGCAGTAAGTAAGAGTATTCAACTCATATTTGATAATAATTATCATTTACATGGTTGCTGTAATCAATTACTTTAAATAAATAGATTAAATCATTGATATAGAAATTCCTAAGATCAGTAACAGGCAAGAAGAATTGAGGTTGAACATGCAAACACGTATTGAACATGACACGATGGGAGAAGTAGCTGTACCGAGCGAGGCTTTATGGGGCGCTCAGACTCAGCGTAGCTTGCAAAATTTCAAAATTGGAAATGAGCGTTTGCCACGTCCAATGATTCGTGCCATGGGACTCGTCAAAAAAGCTGCGGCTTTAACCAATGCTGAGCTGAACCAGATTCCCCCAGAACTGTCACGCTACATCGTAGATGCTGCAGATGAAGTCATTAGCGGAAAATGGGACAGTCAATTTCCACTGGTGGTCTGGCAAACCGGTTCAGGTACGCAAAGTAATATGAACTGTAATGAGGTGATTGCCAATATTGCCAACCAGAAACTGGGTAATCATTTAGGCGCGCAAAAGCCTGTTCATCCGAATGATCATGTCAACCGTGCCCAATCTACTAACGATTCATTTCCGACGGCGATTCATGTGGCTGCGAGCTTGCAGATCAATGAACTCTTAATTCCGGCTGTCACACGTTTACGCGATACCTTATATGCCAAATCTCAGGATTTTGCCGATATTGTAAAAATTGGCCGGACACATCTACAAGATGCTACGCCTTTAACCTTGGGGCAGGAATTCAGCGGTTATGTCTCTCAGCTGGATCATGGGCTTCTTCGTCTAGAACAGGCATTGGTCGGACTATATGAATTACCATTAGGCGGTACAGCGGTTGGTACCGGTCTGAATGCCCATCCTGATTATGCCGTTCAGTCTGCTAAAACCCTGGGACAATTAACTGGCTTGCCATTTGTAACTGCGCCAAACAAGTTTGAGGCTTTGGCAGGCCGTGATGCTGCGGTATTTGCTTCTGGTGCATTAAAGACTTTAGCGGTTAGCCTGAATAAGATTGCCAATGATATTCGCTGGCTAGCCAGCGGGCCACGTTGTGGTTTTGGTGAATTGCGTATTCCTGAAAATGAACCGGGTTCTAGCATCATGCCGGGTAAGGTGAACCCGACGCAAAGTGAAGCGATGACGATGGTGGTCGCGCAAGTTCTCGGAAATGACACCACCATTAACGTGGCAGGTGCATCAGGTAACTTTGAACTGAATGTATTTATGCCGGTCATTGCCTATAATCTGTTGCAATCCATCCAGCTTTTAGGCGATGCGTGTAACAGTTTTAATGATCATTGCGCCGTAGGCATTGAGCCGAATCATGAGAAAATTGAACATTTCCTGCATGATTCTTTAATGCTGGTCACGGCATTGAATCCGGTCATTGGTTATGAGAATGCAGCCAAGGTTGCCAAAACAGCTTATAAGGAAGGAAAAACCTTAAAACAGGTGGCTGTTGAACTGGGTTTAGTCACCGCTGAACAGTTTGATGAAGTGGTGCGTCCTGAACAGATGGTCTCACCGAATGCTAAATAAGGGCCGGAGCACTTTTATTTTCAATCTTTACGCCTGTTTTATCATGGAATAGTCAGCAGTGGTTTTTATCTCAGGCAGAGTTGCGTACAATAGTGCTAGATGAGATTAACCACTGATGATTGTTTTATGCTTGATATTTATTTAACAGATGTTCAAAGAAAGGCGCAATTCAAGGATTATCCAGGTGAGCATCCTGTTAAATTTATTCTGAATTTCAAAAAGATTTTCCCAAGTGTGATGGAACTTCTTTTACCTGTGCTTCCCGATAATGAAAATCTGGAAGAAATGTCTTGGGAATCGACCAGCGATGATTTTGAAACCTTCCAGATGTTCTTAACTGGATGGGGTATTATCGAACTTCGATTAAAAGCAATTACCCAGTTTAAAGATAAAGCATTTGCGGATCGTCTGGTTAAACAAGCCCAACAGAAACGCAAAGACTATCAAAAACAGCAGACTAAACTAACCACAGTTGAACTGGATTATTTGTTTATGCATGAGATGCATGCTCTGATTGATGCAGAGCTGGTTGAACTTGGTGAGAAATTCTATTTACCGATTTTACGTGAGCTGTGGAAGACTAAAGTATCTGCTCAGGTGTTGAACGCGAAGTTTTAAACGGGTTTTTTAGCTTTTATTTATAAAATTAATCTTCCAATTTTGGGGGATTAATTTTATCTGCAATATGAGATTTATTTCAAAATGCATGATCTCTTGAAATAGCCTAAGCAAGATTAAATTTGGTGATTGAAGGTCTTTATTCTTAAAATTTTGATCAATAATAGCGCATGTTGAACCATTGTTTAGCGTCAGGCACTCGCATAGGGCAGTAGTTTTAACGATTGTTCAAAAAATAGATGAAAATGATCATTTTTAGCTAAAAAATATATAAAAATATCAATTAAATAGCCTAGTAATTGAGTCCATTATTTTTTAAGGTATATAGGCTTTATCTCACGTTAAAGCAAAAGCTCCATTGATTAGCTATCCTTCATAAAAATAACTGAAGGTTCAAATTTTCCCGAAGATATATCCCAGGATTTTCAAAAATGTCGAATCAGTTTTTAGATTTAATTACTAAACGCCGTACTATTTATGCCATTGCCAAGAATGTTGAACAATCTCCTGAACATCTAACTGATTTGATTCTAACTGCAATTAAGCAGAGCCCATCTTCTTTCAATTCTCAGTCTTCACGCGCCGTCATTTTATTCAATTCGGAACATGAAAAGTTCTGGGGCTTCGTCGCAGATAAATTAAAAAGCTATGCCAAAGATGAAGAAAGCGCTGCAAGAACCACAGCAAAAATGGCAAGTTTTGCGGCAGGGCTAGGCACTGTTTTATTTTTTGAAGATCAAACAGTTATAGAAGGCTTACAGGAACAATTCCCATCTTATGCTGATAACTTTCCAATCTGGGCAGAGCATTCGACTGCGATCGCGCAATTTGCAACGTGGACAGCATTGCACACAGAAGGGCTGGGCGCATCATTGCAGCACTACAATCCGATCGTGGATGAGCAAGTTCATGCGGAATGGGACATTCCATCGAACTGGAAGTTGCGTGCACAGTTGGTATTTGGTTCGATAGAAGGCGAGCCACGTGCCAAAGATTATCTCGCGGATGAAGAGCGCTTTAAAGTCTTCCAATAAGTTGAGATCCATATCTGCGCTTAACACGGTTTAAGGGCAGATATTTTTTAGATCTCGATGAAATCCCAATCAGCTTCATTAAAATTAAGTTAAAATAGCGCGCTAATGAAAATTGATGAGTAAGACCGAATGTCGAAAAACACGCAAAACCTATCACCTTTACAAGAACTGATCGCAGAGCAAAAGCTACTTTGTGAAGAAGTAGGCTCGGCTTATGTTGAAGTCACGGGTGATGATGTTGTTGCGGTGGCCGTACATACCTTAAAGCAGGATCCGATTGTTGGCATCCGTAAAAAGCCTGAAACGGCTGAAAATATCAGCTGGTACATTTATGGTGGAGAGCCTTCAAGTGAAGAGGCTTTTGAAACCATGACAGTACGTGAATTACAGGACATCGCACCAGAAGTTTTACCGTATCTGGCTCTGGAAACAGGTTTTCGTTTCATGATCGATGCCGATGATTATGAAGATGTCTGGAAAGAAGAAATCTAAATGCTAAAAAAATCATCTTTCATTTGTGCTGGATTATTATTTGGACTGAATAGCATGGTCTTCGCAGAGCCGCTTTCACAAAGTGCCTATGATGAGTTTATTTCAGCACAGACTAAAATAGTGAATGAAACCAAGCATATTTTAGATGAAGATGATCAAAAGGCAGATGTCCAAACTCAACGCCAGGCTTTCTGTAATCGATTGAAAGCCTATCAGGATATTCAAAAGGTGTCCGAAGAAAATAGTAGTCTGAAGATGGCGCCTACGATGGCCATGATCGCCAAAAGTTTTCTTGAGCGGCAGGATCAAAGTTTGACTCAATCTGGAATGACTACAAACGTATTTTGTAAAAATAGGGATGTAGAATAAATTATAAAATACTTTTCTATCTCGAAATTTTTTCGCAGTGGAATAAAAATTAAGTAGGTAAGTCTATTTCACAACCCAATTTTATAGATATAAAAATCTGAAAGACCATCTCCCGAATATCATTTAATAAAGAATCTGTTAAGTTAATTTAAATTAATTTTGACAGAAGTATCTCATATCCCGAGGATGTATCAGCAGTAGTCAATATTTTAATAAGAATAAATGAATAACTGGAGTTTTATAATTTTCTAAAAATGTCTTATGTATGTGATGTAATTTCTTGAACGGGAAAATTTAAGTAGGATAGCGTGATTGCACGCTTATATTTAAGCTAATAACTTGAGCATCTTAAGATATTGAAAATAGCCTAAGCAATACATAATTTTAACAACTTTCTCAAGAAAGGGAGAAGGAGGGAACTTATAATACTAATGTTTACTGTCTGTAACTCATTTGGACTTAAGACGTATTATTCTAAACAGAATCAAGTCGATTAATAAGCTACTTATGAATGGTCGATCTTTAATAAATTATGAGCAGTAAATATTAAGGAAGATTGTTTAAATTACCTCAGTCTATTTGGGTAATAACAGCGAGTTAGTTTAAGAAACACTCTGACCTAAAAGTGGTTTACATGTTATTAAATCCCAGTTTTAAGGTTTTCATTAATTTTATTTAGTCTGCACCACAAGTCAACCATCTTCTTTCATATTTATAGATAGCCAGATATCCATCCAGATCTAAAATCGTAATTTTAAATACTTATGAATCGATTATGAATTATTTAGCCTAAGCAAAATATATCCCTATAAAATAGCCTAAGCAAAATTTTATATTTAAAAATTTCACAATTGATTAATTCCCAATATAAACCCACTATAAACACTTAAATAAAGAAATCACGGAATTCTCAAATGATCCTAAATTATCAACTTCAACACCACGAAACGTCAATATTATCTCCAATAGTCTTCATTCATGGTTTATTCGGTAGTTTAAGTAATTTAGGAATACTAGCTCGACATTTTTCTAAGCAAAGAACCGTGCTTCAAATTGATGTACGCAATCATGGTCTTTCTGCTCATAGTTCAGACTTAAATTATCAGCTTATGGCTGAAGATGTCCTAGAAACTTTATCGAGTTTAAATATTCAAAATTTCATAGTAGTAGGGCATTCCATGGGCGGAAAAATTGCTATGAAAATAGCGGAATTAGCCCGTGTACAAACTGAAAAGTTGGTCGTCCTGGATATTACACCAATCCAATATCATGAGAGTCATCATACTGAGATTTTTAAAGCTTTATTTGCGGTGCAGCAAGCAAATGTTGCTTCACGACTTGAGGCAGCAAAAATTATGCGTGAATACATTGATGAAGAAATAGTAATTCAGTTTTTATTAAAATCCTTTAATAAAGGGCAGTGGCTCTTTAATGTTCAGGCTTTATTTGATCATTATCCAGATATTATGGATTGGGAAAAGGTCGAAAAAATTAATCTGCCAGCTTTATTTCTTCGTGGCGGTAATTCTTTTTATATCTCAAAACCTGAACATTTTGCGGCAATCAATGAACAATTTTCTCAGGCGAAAATTGAATGCATTGAAAATACAGGACATTGGCTGCATGGTGAAAAACCAGATGAAGTCATTAAACATATGCAGACTTTTCTAAATTAATTTACGATTTCGCACTCAAGGCTGAAATGTTTGAGTCTGTAATTGTCCTTCATGAATGAGTTGATGCGCCATTTCAGCTGTTTTCTTTAAACCGGGCATACGATATTCAGTATGTCCAAAATCTTTAATGGATTTCCAGCGACCGCCCCAGGTTAAACCCACCGATTCTGCAATCTGGCCAAACAGTTCATAACCACGCATGGCCCATGGATCACGTTCACTAATCACCACCTTGCCATTCCGCTTAAAGGCAATATCCGCGGCCAGACCAAACTGATGATAACTTTGAAAGCCTTTGGCCTTGGTAATATTACTGTTGGTCGCCAAAGAGTTTTGCCTTTCCGGACTTCGATAACCTTCGAGTAAAACCAGCTCATAACCATGCTGTTCGCGCATAATTTTAAAAACCATCAGTAAGCGCTGTTTAAATCGCGGATTCATCTTATGCCATTTACGGTCTGCTGTGCTGATATTTGGATTTATATGAATGTCTTCAATATTCAGATTAAGGCTTTGCGCTGAAATTACAGAATGATTTGCTAAAGATTCTTCTTGTAAGGCTTCGATAATAAGCTGTTCATCAACTTCAGTTGGAGCTGTTAATATTTGCCCATCTAATAATGCATAAATCTGTGGATCAACTTTCCTTAAATATTCAGCTTCAAACCTACTTGCAGTAAGTGGCTGAGTGAAAGCGAACATTAAAATACTGGCAAATAAGCTAAATCCTGAAATCAAAATCCACCATTGCTGCAAATACCATTCAGACTGAAGATGCTCAGGCGATGCCGCCTGATGAAATTTCTGAACAAACTGTTTTGCTTGAGAAAATTGTTGTTTGCTTTGTGAAATCAAATCAAGAAAAAAATCCTGTATTCTTAATCGAAACTCGTAAGACAGCAAGGCTAACATAGCTAAGCTTAATAGAATAAAGCTGCTCAATATAATCAAAATCATCAGTTGAATGATTGATCTAATAATAATTCAAAAATTTTTTTTTATTCATCGATATAAATTTTCCAACGGCGTCATTTTTTAAGTCTTTATTTTTATAAGTGTCCATCATATTTATTTGAAAATTGAGTTAGGGTAAATGAATCGTAATATAGGCTTGTTCAGCAGGCGCGCTAATCAAATTTTGATATTGAGAAAAAACAGCAGCTTGTTCTGTTGACAAGGCATATTTAAAAACCACAAAGCTGATCACGGCAAATAATAATAAAAATATCAGAATCCAGAAAAATGGTAATTCACGATGGATAATATGTCGGATTTGATCTGGAATTGCTGAAAAAGGAGAAAAAGCAACTTTTTTACCCTTGAGATAATCAATCTGATCTCCGATACGAGCAATCAGACTATTTAAATGCACAATAGATTCAATTCGATATTTTCCATGGAAGCCCAATAAAAGGCAATAATGATATACCTCTAATACTGCCAGACGTTGCTTATCTTTATGGCGTATTTCTTCCAGATATTCAAAGAAGCGATAACCTGCAAGTTGTGAACCAAAAAGGCTTAACTGCAAGGGACTGATCATCCAGGAATTTTGCAGATCAAAAAATCGCTCATCCTGTTGGGTGACAATTGTTTCATCTATTAAAGCGCAATAGGCATATTTTGCATCTTGAATATCTTCAGCTGAAAATTGCATCTGGCGTGCCTGATGTTCAAAACTTTTCAACATCTCCAGAATTTTTTCACGGAAAGACTCTATATTTACAGGGACATAGTGATTTTTTAACAGGAAAACAATATAGAAGCCGTCATGCAGTAAATCTACCAGACTATTCGTAGAGGTAGGGTAGGTTTCTACAGGTTGCATGGCTGTATAATCTACTCCGATTTGATCGCCATCAAAGAGTGAAAGAGGAGTGTTAGAGATTGTATTCATTAATATTTTTATCCATTCATGACAGCAATAAGTTCAATCGCGATATCCTGAAAGCCATTCGGGATATAAACACAAATCGATTCTGAATCCAGCATGCGCTGATACAGTTCATTATTGGGTTCAATCTCAAAATAATGAACGCCGGAACGTACCGGAATTGCAGTAGGCACCTGCATGAGATGCTGAACGGGTACAGCCGGTAAAGCTGCAACCACGCGTTGTTCTACATCTATAGTACTACCAATTTTAAAACGGATCGGAACATAGGCAATCAAGTCATGTGCAGGCATAACACTACTTGATACAGCAAGATATAACCGCGTATTGTGACTGATCTTATCGGTCTCCAGACTGCCAAACCAATAAGATGGGCGAGTTTCTTTTAAGCTGATACTGATATATCGATTCGAAATAATTGTATCGAGTAAATCTCTGAGAATAATATCCAGCTGATTGAAGCTGTCGTATAGATGATGATGCTGATACTGCGGCAATTGATCAATGTCATAGGCTGTTGAAAAGGTGAGTAGGGAACCACTGAGTTTTAAAAGTTCCGCATATAGCCGTTCCGGATGAATTTGTGGATACTGCAAAATATGATTTAAGGTTGCATAAGCAGTATTTAAGGCATTCACCAGCCAGAAAGAGACAATATCCCCAGAACGAAATTCAATCAGTTTCTGTTCGTT
This sequence comes from Acinetobacter sp. AR2-3, assembly GCF_001878775.1. NCBI lineage: Bacteria > Pseudomonadati > Pseudomonadota > Gammaproteobacteria > Moraxellales > Moraxellaceae > Acinetobacter > Acinetobacter sp. AR2-3. The sequence goes on along the minus strand of NZ_MJIQ01000051.1, from coordinate 17,838 downwards.
TTCACGGTTATTGGATTGAATCGTTTTAATCTTGGCCCGGATAATATTCAAAGTTCGCTTTAAATTGCCTAGCAGATATTCACAGGCCTGAATATGTAAAATTGGAGGAATAAATTTATGATCAAAATTAAAATTTCCCGAACTTTGTCTTTTGATTTGAGCAACCGGAAGATATAAATAACCATCCAGAGGCTGCTGAGGTTCATGGCCAACTTCAAAAAGTTTAAATTCTGCCCGACGGCGTAACAGGGTGATCTCCGCTGTAGTGGCATCAGTGAATAAATCATGAGTAGAGATTAAATGTGAGTGATAACGACTCGTCTGAGTGTTTTCAGCATGACTTACATTCTGCTTGTTCGGTTGTAGCATCGGTAAAGCCAAATAAATTAGCATTTCACCACGCAGGTTTAAGGTATCCAGTTGTACCGGTTCTGGTAATAAATCCTGTACAGGCGCCTGATAAATTTCACCATCTTGCCAGATCATTTCAATTTTGCTCAATGCCAATATATGCATATTGAATTGAGCTTCATCAAATTGAATGGATTGGATCCCGTGAGCAAAAGGAAATGTCGCCCGAATCATATGACTCAAGCGTTGTTCATGATAGGCATCCTGTAATTGAAAATGTTGCGGTCTTAAAAACAGACCTTCGCCCCAAAGTACTTTTTCTGCTTTAAACATTTTAATATTTACCACTCATTCTTAAGTTCATCGTTGACATATACACCTAGTAATTCATGTATATTTTCGATCGGATTCTCGTTCTTAATCACTTGAGCCAGCCATTCATGTAATGGCATCTGACTCCATTTAATTGTCTTTTGCAGCATGTAGCTCACTGGACTATGCGGTTCATTCGATTGAAAATACTGTGCAATTTCTTGTAATAACTGCATCGCCTGTTGACGATTGGCCAGATGGTTTTGGGCTTGAGGTCGAAATTCTTGTATATCTTTAAGCGAGGTATTCATCACTATTATTTCAGGTATTTTGAGAGTGCCAGATTGTGGTGGATTTATTTGATCCTGAGATATTGGAAAAATATCTGTTTTATAAATGCGCTTAATACTGGAAAAGATCGACTCAAGTTGAGAATCTGTGCTTGCAAAACTTGGTGCATCCAGACCCAGCAAATGATCCAGCGTATTTTTAAGATGCTGCCATTGGGTTTGGATTTCCTGAAGATAACCTTCATTCTCGCTTAACACGATTTTGGAGGTCTGCAGCAACGATTGTTCAAAATACTCCAAGTTCTGAACAGCATTATTTTCAGAGCAGTCATCTTGCTGCTGTTGTTTTAGCTGTATATTGCGCTGATGCAGTAATAGCTCATAATCACCCAAACTATAAAAAGGCGCAGAGCTGACCAAAGACACCTGTTTCATCAACGTTGGCAATTGCGTAATCAGACCTTGTAATAATCCCAAACGCTGATCAAGATCATCCTCTTCGATTTGAGGATGTAACGCTAACCAATAACGCTCTAAACTTTGCTGAGTCAGATGCAATCCTCGGGCAATTCCTTTAAAACCATGGAGATGACTCCAAGCCTCTATAAGCCAGCTATATAAACGGATATCTTTTGTTTTTTCGCTTAATAATTCGATTATTTTATCGTGTACAAGTTGCCAATCGGCCTGTTTCGGTTCTGAGACCCAGTCACCTTGATCTAATAAAGGATCATCACAAGTTCTGGCCTTTTTAATCATATGAAAATCATTTGAAAATGAGTAATCCAAACCACAAGGCTGATCGGCTGAAATACTTTTTAATAAATATTCAAATTGCAGACTCATTTTTTATTCCAATTACTATATTTTATTTGTTTTTATTTTGAATTTACGTTAACTAGGCAGCATCTACTTTACTGTTTTTAGAACGTACTTTTGGCGCTGTTTTAACTTTCGGATCTGCGCTATAAAAAATTTCATCATTCTTGATCTCAATATGAATCAGTTTAGGGAGCTTTTCCTCACTCATGGCCATCAGTATTTCTGTAGCCAAAGCAGGTAATACTGAAGCATTTAAAATATGATCAATATTGCGTGCACCGCTATCTACTTCTGTACATCGGCTGAGTAGAAGTTCGAGCAAGTCCTCACTATAAGTAACCTGCGTGGCATATTGCTGCTGAATACGTTGGGTAATTTTACCCAGTTTATACTGAATGATCTGGATTAATAGCTCATCATGTAAAGGATAATAAGGCACAATCTGCATACGCCCTAAAAATGCCGGTTTAAATTGCTGATACAAACTTGGTTTGAGCAGTTCAATTAAGCTTTTTGCATCCGGCCAGTTTTCGACGGGTTGATTTACACAAGCCTGCATAATGGCACTGGAGCCGACATTAGAGGCCAACAGGATTGTCGTATTTTTAAAATCAATTAGACGGCCTTCACCATCTTCCAGCATTCCTTTATCAAAGACCTGATAAAATAATTCCTGCACATCAGGATGAGCTTTTTCGATTTCATCTAATAAAACCACGCTATAAGGATTACGGCGTACCGCTTCAGTCAAAATGCCTCCTTGACCATAACCGACATAACCTGGAGGAGCACCTTTTAAGGAAGATACGGTATGAGCTTCCTGATATTCCGACATATTTATCGTGATCAGATGCGACTCACCCCCATACAATTCTTGAGCCAAGGCTAGGGCAGTTTCAGTTTTCCCCACACCGCTTGGGCCAAGCAATAAAAATACACTTTGCGGTTTGTTCGGATCATCCAGTTTTGCTTTAGACGTCTTAATACCTTGTACCAGTTGATGCAAAGCAAAGTCCTGACCCATCACACGCTGCGATAATTTATCTTGGAGTTTTAAGACCTGTCGGACTTCATCATTCATCATTTTACCCACTGGAATTCCGGTCCAGTCAGAAATAATTTGATTAATCATAGGGACTGTGACGCGTTCAAACACGAGTGGGTTATCAGCTTGAATCTGGATCAAATGTTGCTGTAATACTTTAATTTTATTTTTATTTTCAATTTTTTTGGATTGAACCTGTAATAATTTTATTTCCTGAACCAGTTGAAGTTCTTGCTGCCATTGCTGTTCTACCTGAGAAATTTCTTGTTCCAAATTTGAAATATTTTCTGATAATTCAATTAAACGTGTCTGATGACACGGAAAATTTTGATGCTCCTGATTTAAAATCTCATGTTCTAGCCGAAAATTATGCAGTTGTGCCTGTAACTGTTCTAACTTTGCAGGTTGCGCATTCTGGCTCAAGGCAACCCGTGCCGCGGCTGTATCCAATACACTAATGGCCTTATCCGGTAATTTCCGTCCACTGATATAACGATGTGAATTACGCACCGCAGCAGTAATTGCTTCATCATCAATCTGCAACTGAAAATGCTGAGTCATGAGCGGAATCATGGCGCGCAACATATTAATTGCGACTTCTTCATTAGGTTCTTCTACCTTTATCACCTGAAAACGACGGCTGAGCGCAGCATCTTTTTCAAAATATTGTTTGTACTCCGCCCATGTAGTCGCGGCGATGGTACGCAGTTCTCCTCGTGCCAAAGCTGGTTTTAACAGATTGGCAGCATCATTCTGACCAGCCTGACCACCTGCACCAATCAGCGTATGGGCTTCATCAATAAACAAGATAACAGGATAACTGCAGGACTGAACTTCTCGAATAATTTGCTTCAGGCGATTCTCAAACTCGCCTTTTACACTCGCACCTGCTTGTAATAAGCCCAGATCCAATACATGAAGTTCTACATTTTTGAGTACATCAGGTACTTGATTATTCACAATTTTCAGGGCTAATCCTTCTACCACAGCTGTCTTACCGACTCCCGGGTCGCCGGTGAGTATTGGATTGCTCTGACGACGGCGCATCAGGATATCCACCATCAAACGGATTTCAAACTCACGACCGATCACCGGGTCGATTTGGCCTTGGCGTGCTTTTTCAGTTAGATTAATAGTGTATTGATCAAGTGCCGATGTTTTATTTAATTTTAGCTGTGCGTTAGGTGAATCTTCTTTTACCTTAGTAAGCTGAGAATAGCTCATATTTTCAATACTCTGCTCGCAGAGCTCCAAAAAATGATGTTTGAGATGATCAATTGGAAATAGCTCAAATAAAGTAGAAGCACGAATTGTCATTTGATATAGATCAGGCGCAGTGAGCAGGGCAACCAGTAGATGTCCGCTGCGGATCATCGGATTCTGTTCTGCTGAAGCCAAAAGCCAGGCATGTTCTAATGCACGAATAATGGATTTGGCAAAGATAGGCGTACGAGAATTGCCTTTAGTCATTTGCTGAATGCTCTGATTCAGATCATGGGTTAGATCATCTTCGGAAATTTTATACTTTTTGAGCAATAATTTGAGATCGTTCAGGTCTGGCTGCTGTAGCAATTCTAAGAGAAAATGCTCAATTTCGATTTCATAATTTCGCTGTTTGATGCAGAAATTCGCTGATTTCTCAAGGCATAGGCGTGCATGCTCAGATAATTTTGTAATCAAAATTTTTAAATTACTCATATTTTTCTCTTTTAGAATATACAGCCTGATGTTTTTGGAATTTATAGCTATATATTTGTTATTATTAGGTTTATTTTTATTTATTTAAGTTTTTCTATGAGCAATCAAGATATATTGTCTCAAGATTTTTGGCATATTCTACTCAAGTCTATCCAAATGTCTGCATTCATTGGTCGGAATCTTACCATTTTAAAAATTACATAAAATAATTTAACAAAAACGCATTTATGTATTGACTTCCTGTGATAATTTTTTGTTAAATCCGCAACTAGATTTTTGAATTATAAAAATAGAAAAATAAATTTTGATTATAAAAATATAAAACAATAACCAAAAATTGAGGCTTATTTTGAAAAATAATCTAGGTTTTATTGTATTGCTCATCTCAGGGATGGCGCAGCTATGTTTTGCTCAAACCCATGCAGCAGAATTAAAAAAATCATGTATCAAGAGCTATCCACAAGCAAAAAATGATACTGATTCAACTATCATTGATTTATACCAGCAGTTATGCGACAAGACAGCAAGAAAAAATATGCATCTGCAGCAGCAATTGTCTACCCAAATTGCCAAACGCTATGTTGAAGTCGGTGATCATCTGAAAGCGCTCAATTTAATCGAGCAATTACATCAGCAAAATTACATTCATCAGAATTTAACTGATCTGAAATTCCTGGCAGGGATCGGGATCTCTTCCCAAAGCCTAGAACAGATGCGTAGTACAGAAGTCCGTGCCTTAAATGAATTTACCTACCCACAGGCCAAATCGCTGACTGAACATATTTATCTGGCACAGCCTGTAGCAAAATTTTCTGAATCTGCATCAACGACGGCGCGGAATTCAAAAGTAAAAAATACTAAAAATAAACCAAATAACCCAGTAAAACAAAGCCTAAGTCAAAACAAAAATAAAGTATCGAAAAGCAATCTAAAAAATAATACGGCTGCTATCAGTAATAAAAAAACAGAAAGTATCAGTACACGAACCCACACTCCTAGTACTAATCCATTTGGATCATTAAATAATAATTAATAAGGAAAATCATGATGGCTAAGCGTGAAAGTGTACAAAAAAAATTACAGCGTATTCGACCACCACGTGTGCAATTGACCTACGATGTTGAGGTCGGTGATGGCCGTGAAATTAAAGAATTACCCTTTGTGGTAGGGGTTTTGGGAGATTTTTCAGCAGCATCGGAACTTGAAAAAACCAAGCTCAAAGATAAAAAATTTATCAATGTAGACTTGGGAAATATTGATGAGGTGATGCAGTCTCTGGCGCCTCGTGCCAGTTTTCAGGTGGAAAATAGTTTGACTGAAGAGAGTGGCACAATATCAGTAGATTTGGTTTTTAATGCGATGGATGATTTTCAGCCAGAACAGGTAGTCCAACAAGTCGAACCTTTGCGAAAACTGGTAGAAGCACGAGAGCGTTTAACTGATTTACGCAATAAAATATCCAATAATGAACGTCTAGAAGGTTTACTGGATGATATTTTAAAAAATACCGACCAAATTCGTAAAATGAGTATGGAGGCAGACAATGAATCACTCTAATGCTGCAACTAGCACAGATATTGCTATTGAAGGATATTCAATTCTGGACTCTATTGTTGAACGTAGTCGAATTGCGCGTACTGAAGAGGAACATGGTCGTGCCAAGAGTCTGATTAGTGAACTGGCCAAGGAAGTCATGGCCGGTACAGTTATAGTTTCAGACAATATGACCTTGGCTTTAGATAAACGCATTGCAGAAATAGATGCGCTTATTTCTACCCAGCTGAGCAAGATCATGCATCATGAGCAGTTTCAAAAAGTCGAATCCACCTGGCGAGGGCTGTATTACTTTTGTCAGGAAACGCCCTCACACTCTTTAATCAAGATTCGGATGCTGAATACGACTAAAAAAGAACTGATTAAAGATTTTCAGAGTGCCAGTGATTTTGATCAAAGTACGCTATTTAAAAAAATCTATGAAGAAGAATATGGTTCATTTGGCGGTGCGCCTTATGCGACCCTGATTGGTGACTTTGAGTTTGATCGCACACCTTCAGACCTGTATTTGCTCGAACAGATTTCACATGTCGCAGCAGCGGCACATGCACCGTTTCTCTCAGCGGCAAGTCCTTCCATGTTCGGACTGGAAACTTTTACCGATATTGATCGCCCACGCGATGTGTCCAAAATTTTTGAAACAGCGGAATATGTGCAATGGCGTTCATTCCGGGAAAGTGATGATGCCCGTTATGTGGCATTGACCATTCCACGAGTATTAGGCCGTTTACCTTATCATCCTAAAGATGGCAATACGACAGCAGACTTTAACTATGTAGAAGAAGTTTCAGGTGAAAATCATAATGAATACCTGTGGATGAATGCCGCTTATGCTTTGGGCACACGTTTAACCAACGCCTTTGATATGCATGGTTGGTGTGCTGCGATTCGTGGGGTTGAGGGTGGCGGTTTGGTCGAAGGTCTGCCAGTGCATACCTTTAAAACCAATGATGGGGAAGTCATATTTAAATGCCCGACTGAAATTGCGATTACGGACCGTCGTGAAAAAGAACTCAGTGATCTTGGCTTTATTCCATTAGTACATTGTAAAAATACCGATTATGCTGCGTTCTTCGGCGCCCAATCTACCCAAAAACCAAAGAAATATGATAACGATATTGCCAATGCCAATTCCGCATTATCCAGTCAGATACAGTACATTATGGCAGTCTCGCGAATCGCTCATTATTTAAAAGCAATGATGCGAGATAAGGTGGGAAGTTTTACATCTGCAGGAAATGTCGAAGCATTTCTAAACGACTGGCTGTCTCAATATGTACTTTTGGATGATGGCGCTTCACAGGAAGCCAAAGCACAGTATCCACTGCGTGAAGCTTCGATAAAAGTTGTAGAAAATCCGGCTGAACCTGGACATTACAAATCTGTGGTCTTTTTGAGACCGCATTTTCAGTTAGACGAGTTGTCTGTATCTTTACGACTGGTCACTGAGTTACCGCAGTCGAGTCATTAAGACCGCTGCTAAAATTATAAGAATATTTATAACAACAGGAAAATTATTAAAATGAAAGACATTTACATCCAGTTTCGTGGCAAATATAAAGTTGATGGTGAATCTCGTGATTCAGAACATAAAAGCTGGCTAGAAGCAAATTCCTGGTCGCACAACATTCGTCAGCCAAAATCTGCCACATCTTCCAGTGTAGGCGGTCATACCGCAGAACGAGTTGAACATTCCGACATGATTTTTATGAAAGATCTGGATGCAACCAGCCCAAAACTTTGGGAAGCTTGTTCGGCAGGTTATACCTTCGATGAGGTACAAATCGATTTTTATCGTGCTAATGGTGATAAACGCGTTAAATACCTGCAAATTAAATTAAAACATGTGCTGGTTTCTCAGGTCACTCCGACAGTAAATCAAGAAGGCGTTCCAACAGAAGCTTTTGGTTTGAAATATGCAGCAGTTGAGTGGACGTATAATCAGCAAGATATTAATGGTACACAAAAGGGTGCCGTGACCAAGAAATGGTCATTATCAAATAATACTGCTTCTTATGCAGCGTAATTTGACCTTTTTTAGAGGCTGGTCTTGATCAGCCTCTCTGATATTTATAAAAATAAATAAAATTAGACTATAACAATATGAATTTGGATCAGCTTTACCCTTACGGATTTAGAACAACATTATTTGACCGTCTATTACCTCAGGACATTCAATGTTCTCAAGGGCTTTCATTGCAGGCTTTAAGAGAGTCTGTAGCAGATGATCTGGAAGATCTGTTGAATACTCGTTTAGTTAACTTGGATGTAGATGACAGTTATGACCAGGTCAAACGTTCAATTCTTCAATTTGGCATCATTGATTTTGTAGGTCTTTCAACGGCGAATCCAATGGACCGGGATAAAATCTGCCGCTCGATTGAACATTCTATTCACGCGCATGAACCACGCTTAACACAGGTAAAAGTCGAGATGCTGATGGATGAGCATAATAGGGGAAGTCTGTGTCTAAGTATTCAGGCATTTTTAAATATTTATCCTCTATATGAACCCGTAATTTTTGACGCATTCCTAAAGCCTACTACGCAACAATACGTAATTTTGTCTAAAACATCAGCAGGTGTGCTGTGATCGAAGAATTATTACCGTATTACGAAAAACAATTACAGGAATTTGGGCAACAATCACGAGATTTTGCCAATAAATACCCAAAAATTGCCCAACACCTTTCGTTGAATCAAGAGCAGATCGATGATCCGCATATCGAAAGATTGATTCAGGCATTTTCCCTGATTTCTGCCCGAATTGATAAAAAACTGCACGATAGTTATGAAGTATTTACACGTGCTATTTTTGAGGTGATGTTTCCACAGTACCTTAAACCTTTTCCAGCATGTTCAGTGGTCAGTTTTGACGATGCCAGTAAAATCCGACAGCTTAAAAGTAGCCAGCAGATTCCCAAGCAAACTGTATTAAAATCAAAAAGTATCCGTGGGGTACAGTGTGAGTATCGTACGACAAACCAGGTTAATTTATTACCAATCGCCTTAAAATCTGTTAATTTTAAAACGCATGCTTCGACTCATGTTCATTTAAATCGAAATGCAACCTTGAGCTTTGGTATTGAAATTTTTAACCAGCAGCAGCGACTGTTGGAACAACAAAAATTACCTATTTATCTGGATGCAATTTCCAGCTTTCCATTGCAAGTACTAGATTGTATTTTTAAGCCAGAGACTGGTTTTTCTGTAATAGTACAGAATCAAGAGATTGATATTCAAAATCCATTTGAACTAATGGGATTTACTGAAGCGGAAAGTGCGCTCCCAGTTGATCAACATACTCATCATGCCTATCGTTTATTAATCGAGTATTTTTGCTTTCCAGAAAAATTTAATTTTCTTAACCTCAATCTGAGTTTTTTAAGAGAATTAAATATAGAAACCGCAGAATTTGAGCTACACATTCATTTTAAAATAAATCTGAATGATCAAGCTATGATCAGAAATTATTCAGAATTAAATAGCGCTAATTTCAAATTATTTGCGACACCAGTTATAAATTTATTCCCTAAACAGGCTGAGCCACAAAAAATTGATCATCTGCGCCTGGAATATTCATTAATAAGTGATGTACATCATCCTGAATATTTTCAGGTATATGCGATCACCGAAATGAAGTTATTGAGAGAGAAACGCGAGAACAGTCAAAAAACTTATCCCGTATTACCTTTTTTTGCCATGAGTCATTATCATCAGGCTGATGCTCAATTTTATTATCACCTGTTGCCCGAGCAAAGTAATACCAAGCATACAGAACTGAAATATTCGATTATTTCCAAATCTTTAGAACCACAAAAAATTTCATCAGACTTTATCAGTATGCAGTTGTTATGCAGCAATCGGGATTTACCTTATGAAAGTTATAACAAAGATCAGAATAACTTATCTCTCAATGACAATAGTTTGGCACGTAAAGCCATATTATTAAAAAGACCCAATTTACCTTATTGTTTTGATCAAAAGCAGCAAGAACAGTGGCGAATTATCTCGCATTTATCATTGAATAATCTTTCTTTAATGAAAGCAAATGCAGTCAGTCACATTAAGGAATTACTTGAACTGTATAACTTGCCGCAATCCAAAGACAACCGGCTAATTATTAATTCAATTCAATCGATCCAGTTTTCTCTGAGCCAGAAGTTGCGTGAGCATAAACCATTTCCACTTTTTGTACGGGGTGTCAAAGTTGAAATCCAGATCGATCCAGAAGTCTTTAGAGGAGCCAGTCTGTATATCTTTGTGCAACTTTTAAATTATATTTTTAATTTGAAAGTTCAAATGAATAGTTATGTGGATATGCACGTCATAGATTCAAAGTCAAAACAGGAGTTATACCAATGCATACAGAATGTTGGTGGCAAAAGACTTCTGTAGTTGATCGGCTCTTTCAGCAGCCGACCAGCTTTGAATTTATTCAAGCCACGCGATTATTAAGACATGCACCTGAACGAAACAGATATCAAGAATGGAGTAAATCATTTCAATTTATTAGTTCACTCAATCTTAATTTTCCGACTTCTGAAATTGAATCATTGCAATGTCAAGATCATAAAGTGCAGATGACCAATTTAATCGTAGGGTTGACTGGCGTACAGGGCGTATTGCCTTATATCTATACAAATAAAATTAAACAGAGTACCCGGGCACACAGAGAAGAAAGCTTACACTTTCTCGGACTATTTAATCATAAATTAACCGCCCAATATGTCGATGCCTGTTTGAACTATCATTTACCAATGCGTTATGAAGTTGAGCAGGAAAATCATTATCTAAACATGCTTCATGCTTTGAGTGGCTATAGCGGTCAACAACATGAACAGCAACCTATAGATGACTATTTTGCTGAGTTTTCAGGCTTGATGCAGGGGCAAAATAATACCCATTATGCGTTAAGCAGCATATTGTCTTGTATTTTTAAATATCAATTTAAGATTAATGAGTTTATTCCGGAAAGCTTTCAACTGGATGATCAGCAAAAAAGCGGTTTGGGAGCTTTGCAACCAGTTTTACTGGGAATCAACAGCTTCTGTGGAGAGACCATTCAGCAAATTGATGAAAAAATTGAAATCGTCATTGGTCCATTAAAACGTGAAGACTATATAAATTTTTTATCTGAAGGAATACATAGCGCTAAATTGAAACAGTTACTTCAAACCTGGTGTAGCCCGACCATGTTAGTGGATCTTCGGTTGATTCTAGACAAAGATGAATTATGCCCAGCCCAACTTGGAGAAGTACATTCGATGGGGCTAGCCAGAGGAGCTTTATTAATGCTGAATCCGGCAATCCACCATGCGGAAACCTGCTATAGCCTGATAGGAAAAATGTCATGATTAAGCCTATTATTCGGACTGTTATAGTTTTATTCATTATAAACAGTTCTCTTATCATTTATTACTGGCGAGATACTCAATACGATCCATCAAATATCGATTTCCTATTATATTTTGGAATTTTACCTTTGTTAATTTGCTTGTTGTTATTAACACCTTATTTTATTTATAAAGCTGTAAAATCCTATAAACAAAGACAGCAAGAACAAAAGGATAGGGCTCATAAATCTCTTCAAGCACAGCAGCAAGAATTAGAAAATAAAGAAGAATTGTATCAAGCGATTAAGGATTACACGCTCAAGATTTCTTCAGCTGCCGCCTGGCACAGTTTTGGCGAAAATGCAGAGATCTTGCAGCACATGAAGCAGTTCAAGAGTCCTGAGCTGGACTCAGAACTGCTAAATCGTTTTGGTCTACCTATACTGACATATCGTATTCATGCTGTGGACCGCTTACTTGAAGAAAACAGGACTAATGAAGAAATACTTCCGACATTACGGGAACAACGAATTCAACAGTTGATTCAACAACAAATCGAACAGCATGAAGAAAGTCTGAGCTTAGTTTCGGAACAGTTAAAACGTTCAGCACTATTTTATGATCACGAACTGGCTTATGAATATCGAATGCATCCGGGATGGATACAGGAGAACTACTGTGAAGATGAAGGAAATATTGCCTCTAATCCAATAGCAATAAGCCGATTAAATAGGCTGAATCTGCATATTTTATTGGCGGATCATATGACTGGGGAGTGGAGTGATCTCTATCAAGAGCAGCTTATAAGTCAAATTCAACAACAATATGCATTGCTGACTACCCAAATTCATATTAATTTTCATTTCCTGTCTGCTGATCGTGCTTATTCAGCCTTACTAGGTTTATTACAAGAAATTTCAGGTCAATCACATGAGATCAGCCTTATCATTATGGCGGATTCTGAAATTGATCAGGATTATCTGGATCAGCAATTTTGGCAAAATGAAGACTATATTGCTGCGGAATATACTGCCAGCTGGTGTTTATCCGCACATGACTTAGAGTTTGAGGGTATGATGCTTTCACGAATACTGATTCTCAGCAAGTACGTCACTGACCTATATGAATACTTGGGGCAGAATCAGATTGATCTGTCCTATCAGCTGGAACAGGCACATCCTTTTTTAATGTTATTAGATGAAGCCACTCAGTCTAAAACGATGAAAAAAATACAAGAAAAATTTACGAATATTGACTTTGAACCAGAACATACCATTTGTCCTCAAAGCTATTTAGGTCACACTCAACATTTGGCAGCAGTTTTTGCAGCGATGATGTCATCACATCTATACGACAATGTCATTACAATAAGCTATAGCACACAACAAGAATCAAGCTATTTATGTTTTAAAAATAAAGAAAGTGATCAACTGAATGAAATCTCATTAGTAGCCTAACTATTTATAAAAATTAAAGAAAAAAGAGATAAAAGTGAATACATTATTTTATACAGTCCTGGGGTATGTCTGGCAGTACATTAGCAACCCTAAAACAATGCTGGCCTTATCCTTTTTAGTGGTCATTATTTCCATAAAAAATACGGTTTCTGATCGCATTTTCTGGATATTGCTGACTGTCTATGTCGCCATATTAATGGGCTGGGAGATTTATGCACTTATCCGACGTTATCGGCATGCTAAAAAGGGCAAAAAAATCGCAACTGTCTTATCTCAAAGTTCTACAGCTGAAAGCAAATACAATAATAAAGAAGAACTTCAGCTGATCAATCAGCAAGTCAAACAATCTATCCAGTTGATTCGAAAGTCTAAATTAGGCGATCGCAAAGGTCATGCGGCACTGTATGAACTACCTTGGTATATGGTCATCGGTAACCCAGAGGCTGGGAAAAGCTCGGCGATTTATCATTCTGGTTTGCGCTTTCCTTTTGAAGAAACTCATCAGAAAATGGTCTCTGCCGGACTCAGAGGAACACAAAACTGTGACTGGTTTTTTTCAACTCAGGGTATTTTATTGGATACAGCCGGACGCTATTCAATCTATCCGGAAGACCATTCTGAATGGTTAGGTTTTTTGAATATTCTCAAAAAAAATCGTTCTAAAGCGCCAGTGAATGGTCTTATTGTGATCGTAAGTATCGTTGAGCTGGTCAATCAGAGTCCGGAGAAATCTATACAATTGGCCAAGAACCTGCGTGCCCGTATTCAAGACCTGACTGAACGTCTAGAAGTTTTTGCGCCAGTTTATTTGGTATTTTCCAAGATGGATCTGATTGCCGGCTTCACGGAATTTTTTGATTGTTATCAAGGACAAGAATTGGATCAGGTTTGGGGCGCAACCTTGGCTTATCAACCAGACTCGAGTGAAAATGCTGTTCAGCTATTTGAAAAGCATTATGGTATTTTATATGAGGGTCTGAAAAATGTAAGTATGACCCATTTAACCCGTCGGCATTCACAGCATATTTCACCCAGTGTAATGACCTTTCCACTGGAATTTAAGAGTCTTAAACCGGTATTAAGAACCTTTATCTCCACTTTATTCCAAGACAATCCTTATCAGTTTAAACCGGTTTTTCGTGGATTTTATTTTACCAGTGCCTTACAGGAAGGCTCCATTGAAAGTCCAATGACAGAACAGATTGCTGAGGACTTTCATCTGATCCGCAGCGTTGATCATGATCTTGGCCTGTCTAAAGAGTCTGTATCACAGAATCATGGTTATTTTCTGAAAGGTTTATTTTCTGAAGTGATCCTTAAAGATAAAAATCTGGTGAAGCAGCATATTAATCCGGCACGAAAACGCCGACGCTTTATGGCTTTTACCGGAGCTTTACTCACTGTGTCGATGGTGTTGAGTCTGTGGGTGTGGTCTTATCGAAATAATCAGCAATTAATGGCCGAAGTTCAGGCGGACCTGAATAAGGTCGTACAAATGCAGAAACAATCAGGAACAGAGCTGGTCACACAAATCGATGCATTATTAATTTTGCAAGCTCATCTGCAACAGTTAGATCAATTTGATCAGAAGCGTCCATTCAAATACAGTTTTGGTCTATATCAAGGACAACAGATCAGGGAGAAACTGCAAGCTGAATATCTGAAAGGAATTGAGCAATTGGTATTGCAGCCCAGTCAGCAAAATATTGCCAAATATCTGCAACGGGTTAAAAATAATGCAGAAGTTCTTAAAGAAAATCATATTCATGTGCAAATTCATCCGACTGCACAGGTTCAGCAACTCGCATTAGAACCATCCGACCAGAATCCGCAAGATGCTTATAATGCACTTAAAACATATCTGATGTTGAGCAACCGTAAATCTATAGATTCCAGTCATCTCAGTGATCAGCTGACACGCTTCTGGCGAACCTGGCTGGATCAGCATCGTGGTCAATTGCCACGTGCTGAAATGCTGCAAAAGGCCGAGCAGTTACTCAGCTATGCCATGACACTGACAGGTTCGAGTTCATTTCCCCAGCTGGATTCTGATACTGTTCTGGTTGAACAGACTCGTCAGGTTTTAACCGCAATGACGACCGGAGTGTCTGCACGAGATCGTGTATATAACGACATTAAAATGCGTGCTTCGGTACGTTTTCCTGCATTAACGATCAAACAGATGGTCGGGGAGAATGCTCAGACAACCATGTTGGGAAGTTATGCCTTACCCGGTTTTTATAGCTATCAAGCCTGGAATGAATATGTACAACCGTCCATAGAAAATGCGGCGCAAAGTCCCACTCAAAGTAAAGACTGGGTACTCAATACATCACAGTCTGACGATCTGAGCTTTAGTGGCAGTCCTGAACAAATCCGGCGTCAGCTGACTGAAATGTATAAGAAAGAATATATTAGTGAATGGCGTAAGTTCTTGGGTGCTATCTATTATGCCAAAGCCGCTGATTTTAATCAGCAAACGCATCAGATAGATATTCTTGGCGAACCAGAAAATTCACCGATTCGTAAAGTCATTCAACGGGTAGCGCAAGAAACCAGCTGGGATAATCCACTGGTACAAGCTGAGTTGGCAGGTCTACAAAAAGGGTTTATTGCCTGGTTTAAACACAAGATATTGCAACGTGATGATGGCAAGTTGGCACAGAATGCTGCATCGACTTTATCTCAGGGCATGATTGCCAAGGATTTTCAGATCTTCTACCAGATTGTACGTTCCCGAGATGATTTGCAGAACCGGTCGCTGCTGGATGAGTATATGCAATCTCTGGCCAAGATACGCAGTCGCTTTAATGATCTCAAAAGTTCTGGAGATATTGGTCCGGCGAGCATGCTGCTCCTTAAGCAGACCGTTGATGAGCAGAATTCTATCTTTAATATCACCCAAAAGTTCGTGGATGAGAAAATGTCGGTAGGAACCCATGAGCTGGATCAACAGCTGATTAAAAAATTATTTAATGTTCCACTCACACGTTCTTTCGAAAGTCTGATGCTTCCGGCACAAGCTGAAATGAACAAACTCTGGCTAATACAGGCCTATCAACCATTTAATGCAAATTTATCGCAAAAATATCCGTTTAGCAGTCAAGGTAGCTTACAAGCAACCTCTCAAGAAATTAATCAGATTTTTGGTGAAAATGGCAGTATTGCCCGTTTTGTCAAAGAGCATCTTGATCCCTTAGTGATCCGTCGTGGCTATAGCTTAAGCTCAAAAACTTGGCAAGACTTAGGACTTAATCTAAATCCTGTATTTGTTGCAAACTTTCAAAATTATGTCGCGCCTGTGAATGGCATGGCAACTGGGGAATTAAATAATACCAGTCGTCAGGCAGTAGGACCCAATCAATCTAATTTCCAGTTTTACCCACTGGAACAGTCTCATTTATTGGCTTATACCATTGATATTGATGGGCAAAGGATGCATTTTGAAAACGGCATTCAACAATGGGTGAATTTTATCTGGCCAAATTCCGGCGCAATTCCAGGCGCACGGATCACGGTGATTGATTTGGAAGGGAAGACCCATACCATTTTTGATGAGCCTGGGGAATATGGAATCAATCGTTTGATTGATAGTGCTCAGCGTACACAAAAAGGCAATATTTTTGAGATGGTCTGGCGCAGTAAAGAGAATCCTGAACTATTTGTGAAGACCAATTTTCGTTTGGTGAGTGGAAATAATGCAAGTTCTATCGGAAGTAATCCAAGTTATAGCAATTTACAGTTGGTGGATCAGGTTGTTTCGAATAAAGCAGTAAGAGTGGTCGCAGCACAGAATACGACGATGTCAGGAAAAACAGCTCAGATAACTAAGACGACTGCTGCAAACACAGGAACTTTAGCGCCATGATACTCATCAATCATATTGTAAATGGATCACGTGGGTGAATTGATATGAATTAAAAACAACCAATTTTAGTGTAGAAAATAATTCAAGGTTGGCGGTACTAGAATAGTCTTTAACTGAGAGTCAGATAAGCCTGACTCAAAGCATTAAATTAATTAAATAAACATTTATAGAAGCATAAAATGAAAATAAAAAATAAATACTTAAAGTTAAATAAAATCATTATTTTATTCTGTTTTTTAATTGGTTTTAATGTGCATGCACAACCTGTAATTGCTGAAGGTAATGTACCGAATAACAGTAGTAAGCAAGCTATTTTGGCGAAATTGTATTCAATTTATGGTCAGGAAAATGTGATAGATCGCATTCAGATTCGTCAAGTAGTAGCACCAACGGATTGGTCAAATATAGTCACTGATGTGATTAATGAAGACATTAAAAAGGTTAAACACGGAATGTTAACAATTAAAGGTTCTGATATTCAGCTAACGGGTAAAGTATCAAATTCTTATGAAATTCATGATACTACAGAAAGATTTAAGGGTTTAACACCCGAAAATTACCGTTTAAATGCACAGCTTTCAGTCAATCAGGCAGAACAGAAGATTATTGATGCTGCATTAAAGAACCGGATTATTGAATTTGAATCTGGCAGTGCAATATTAGCAACTTCAGGTATACAGATACTGGATGAAATGGTCAGTGCCTTAAATAAAGTTAGCGGAAAAAAGATACGGATTATTGGACATACGGATAGTTCAGGCGATACTAATAAAAATCTCATGTTGAGTCAGCAACGTGCAGAAGCAGTAAAAGCTTATTTAATCGCAAAAAATCTTCCAGCGCATTTACTGAGTACTGAAGGTTCAGGTTCAAGTAAACCTGTAGCGGATAATGCAACAGCTGAGGGTCGTAAGAGAAATCGTCGGATTGAATTTGAAGTGCTTTAACGTTTAAGTTGCTTGAGCAGCTATAAGTATATGGTGAATGACCTGTATGAGTATATTAATAGTTGTTATTCACCAATTAAAATGTCTATGCGATAAACCATTTAAAATGTCCTGTTTTTAACCACAAGAGTCAAGCACAGGATTTAACTTTCTTTGTTC
>NZ_MJIQ01000050.1:0-22796 GCF_001878775.1 Acinetobacter sp. AR2-3 | reverse complement strand
GGCATACGAGATACTGATCGGTCTCGTGGGCTCGGAGATGTGTATAAGAGACAGTCTTTAGACTCCGCAGGGAATTTACCTAAACATCTAGAAAGTTTACTGGAGAAATCGAGGAGGTATGTTTTGCCTGAGAGAAGGGTTAGAAGTTGCCCACGAGTTGTGAAAGGAAAACCGCAGAAATACCCAAGAAAATGCCAGTCAATTTCTTAACTGACTGGCATTACTCAACTGAGGGCTTTTTTTAGGCTGGTAGGCGATTTTTGATACGCCCACCACAGCGCAAAACACAGCAAACTAATCGCGATACAAAAGCTGATTACGGCGAAATCCAGCCCCCAATGATCGGCCAGATAACCCACGGCAATGATAGGGACAATAGTGCCCAGATAGGCAATAAACAGATAGGTTGACATGACGGCTGCACGGTTGTCTAAGCTGGTCATTTGATGAATCAGGGCAAAAGCACCCATCAGGGCAAACCCATGGCCAATTCCAAAGCAAATATCACTGATAAAAAATAGCAGGCTGATTTTCGAATACATGCATAGTGCTAAAATGATCAGGCTCAAGCACATCATCATCAGGCCGATATTCAGACATTTAGACGCTGCGACCGCTTTGGCCATAAACTGCACGATCACTGAGACGACTAAAATACTGGTAATGGCCAGCCCACTGACCAAAGGACCATGCCAAGGTAAAATATTGCGGACAAAGGATGGTGACAGGGAAGCAAACAGGCTAAAGGCGGCAAAGGCACTAAAAGCTGTCACTGCAATAATCATAAACACCAGATGAAACTGCGATTCAGGTCGTTGCAGTTTAGGCGCCATGCTAAAGGGCTGTGCCTCAAACTTGGGTGCTTTAATCCAGAATAGGCCAATCAAACACAGCACGGCACCCAGAATAATCGGCAAATATGGCATTACCAAAGGCGCAGCGGAAAACTGCGCAATCACGCCACCGACCAAGGGTCCTAAACCAAAACCCATTGCAGTAATGATTGAAATCAGTTGTGGTGCAGTGTGTTTATGGCTTTCTGGGATGGTATGCATTAAACCCATCATGGCAGAAGTGGTCATCAGGCCCGAGGCAATCCCAATAATAAAACGGCCAATCGAGAGGATCAGTGCATTCTGAGCAAAAACGGAAATGATGAGACCTAGCGTGATCAGGGCCAGGCCAATTTGCAGGGTTCGTAAAAACCCGATGCTGTTACTGGTTCTGCCCAAAAACAACAAGGTCGAGAGGCAGCCAAACATATAGGCGACAAAAATGTAGCTGATCTGGCTGGGCAGCAAATGCCAGAGCTGTTGATAAATCGGATAAAGCGGACTGGCCAAAGCGGTGCCAATCGTTCCCATCATTAAAGCCAAGCTGACCATCAAGAACGGTCGCCAGCTGGTTGTTATTGTCATGAAAATGCCGTTATAGTGTTGATCCTTGGCCAATCCATGTCAGGGCGTAGCGAGGAAAATAGAAAGTGTCTGCAGTTTAGAATGGATACAGAAAATCGGTCAAGGTTGAATTAGTAAGATGTTTATTATTTAAAATATTTTAATTATATAAAACAATTATTTAATATGAATAATGATATGGTTTTAGATATATTGGAGTTAAGTATAACTTTATATATTGTGTTCCACGTGAAACATGATGAGCTTATTTAACTGGGTATAAACAGTAACATAAATGTTTGAGAAATTTAAAAGCAGAGCGATTAGAATCGAAGCATATTCTTATCCAATTCATGTAGAACATTCATGTTAAAAAAAACACTGATCATTAGTTTAAGTACATTCATTTCAAGCTTTGCATTTGCCAATATTGATACGGTACAAGCTAATTTGGCAAAAAACAGTCCCAATTTAAAAATTGAAAATATTCAGACCACCGAGATGAAAGGTATCTATAGCGGTTCCATGCAGGGCCAAGTGGTTTATCTGAATGAAGATGCAAAGCATCTGATTGCTGGTCCGATGCTGCGGATTCAGGATCAACATAATCTGACCCGTGATTTAATGCTGAAACAAAATAGTATCGACTGGAAAAAATTACCGCTTCAGGATGCTGTAAAAAGTGTAAGAGGTACGGGTAAACGTCAGATTGCGATCTTTTCTGACCCAAATTGCCCGTATTGTAAAAAGCTTGAGTTAGAGCTGAAAAAACTGAATGATTTGACGATTTATACCTTTATTCTTCCTTTAAAACCCCAGTCGGTGGCTCCTTCAAAACAGGTGTATTGCGAGTCTAATCCAGCTCAGGCATGGGAAGATCTGATTGCTCAAGGGATTCAACCTAAATCGAAAAAAACTTGTGCCAATCCGATTGAACGGAATAAAAAACTGGCTCAGTCTATGGGCGTGAATGGGACACCTGCGATTATTTTTTCCAATGGTTTTAAAGTGATGGGTGCCTATCCGGCAGAGCAGATTGAGCAGATCTTTAAAGAATTCAATTTATAAAAAAATTAAATAAAGCTATCAGTCGCTCAATATAAAAAAGCACCTTTCCGGTGCTTTTTTATTCAGGTCGTCAAATCAACCTCAGAAACATCTGAATGGTTTAGACTGTACGGCGTTTGGTGACCATATTATAAATAAACAGAATAATCACAGCACCAATCACGGAAGCAATCAGACCTGCTGCGGAATCTGCCGAATACAGACCGAGCATACGGCCACCAAAAGTCGCCAATAAGGAGCCGGCAATACCCAGTAAGGTAGTCATAATAAAACCTGCCTTATCATTACCAGGATGAATGGCACGTGCAATCAGACCTGCTACAAAACCAATGACGATCGCCACAATAATTGTCCACATATGCATACTCCTTCTTATCATGTCTTTGTTTTCACATCTGTTTAATCATCTTGAAACAAAGTCAGGATCATAAAAAGTTGAATCCTGAAACGAGATGTTATTTTTTGTTCCCGGTTTTCTCTCTATTTGAAGTATAAAAAAAGTGGCTTATGCCACTTTTTTTAACCTGATTTTAAAGACCGATTTCACCAATAAATGGCAGGTGACGGTACTTCTGGTCATAGTCTAAGCCATAACCCACGATAAATTTATCTTCAACCTCAAAGCCCATAAATTCGACCTTCAAATCGATTTCACGACGCGATGGTTTACTTACCAAAGTACACAGTTGAATCGAATTGGGTTCACGGGTTTGCAGGATTTCAAGTACCTTGCTTAAAGTGTTGCCTGAATCAATAATATCTTCAACGACTAACACATCTTTACCACGGATTTCACCGTCTAAATCTTTCAGGATTTTTACATCACGTGACGATACCGTGCCACCGCCATAACTGGACACAGTCATGAAATCCAATTCATGCGGTTTTGAAATCACACGACATAAATCAGCCATAAAAATCACTGAACCACGTAATAAACCGATGAGCACAAGTTCTTTGTCACTATTGGCATAGTGTGCATTGATTTGAGCACCAAGCTCTTTGACTTTAGCTTGAATTTCTTCAGCGGAAATCATTACGCTCATTTGGACGGTCATGGGTAGATACCTAAAAAGTAAAAATAGCAAAATAAAAAAGGTGTTGACCTGCAACACCTGAATACGTCGCAATTTTAATACATCCCTAGCAGAGATGCACCTGTTTTGCTGGCTGTAAATGTAATCATTTTTTAGCCGCGGCTGAATCGCGTTTCAGTAAAAAAATACAGCCCAGCGCCATTGCAGACAGGAGCAAGTATTGACGATGGCGGGGTTTTGTCGCTTTATTCACTGGCTGCTGCTTTGACATAGACGGCTACTCCATAGACATAGGTGGCTGCAATATTACGGTCATCGCCAAGCATGGTCAGTGCAAAAAATGCATCTTCAATATTTTTAGCTCTGCTCTGGCGTAACTGCTGTAAGGCAGTGGCATTGAGATTCAGCACCACAAAGTCGGCTTCTTTGCCAATATTAAAGTTCCCTAGGCGATCATCCAGACTCAAGGCTTTGGCACCGCCTAAAGTGGCATGATACAAGGCCTCAAAGGCGGAGAGTTTTTCGCCCTGCAACTGCTGCACCTTATAGGCTTCATTCAGGGTTTGCAGCTGATTAAATGATGTTCCTGCTCCAATGTCTGTGCCTAAGCCGACTTTGACCCCTTTGTCCCAAGTTTTTTTCAGGGGAAATAAGCCACTGCCAAGGAATAGATTTGAGGTCGGACAGAAAGCAATGGCGGAGTCGGTCTGATGCATACAATCCCACTCCTCATCTTCCAGATGCACGCAATGTGCGAAGACAGACTTGCTACCGGTTAAACCATAATGATGATACACATCCAGATAACCTTCACGTTCAGGAAAAAGTTCTTTTACCCAAGCAATTTCATTTTTATTTTCACTTAAATGGGTATGTACATAGACATCCGGATATTCAGCTTTGAGCTGTCCGGCTTTTTGTAGTTGTTCAGGTGTTGAGGTTGGTGCAAAGCGTGGGGTAATCGCATACAGGTTCCGCCCCTGTCCATGCCACTTTTCAATCAGCGCTTTAGAGTCGGTATAAGCCGTTTCTGCTGTATCTGTTAGCGCTTCCGGTGCATGACGATCCATCAGGACTTTACCCGCGATCAGACGCATATTGCGGGTGGTTGCCGCATTAAATAAAGCATCTACGGATTCAGGGTGAACGGTACAAAAGACCAGTGCAGTCGTGGTGCCATTTTTAAGCAATTCCTGCACAAAAAATTCGGCAATTTTTTCGCTATAGGATGCATCTTGGAACTGGATTTCAGTGGGGAATGTATAGGTATTTAACCATTCCAGCAGTTGTTCACCATAAGCCCCGACCATTTCGGTTTGTGGGAAATGAATATGGGTGTCGATAAACCCGGGAACAATCAGTTGATCTGGATAGTGCTGTAATTCAGCATTGGTAGGAAGTCGTGACTGCCCTTCTTGCCAAGGACCAAACCACTGGATTTTACCCTCTTGAATGATGACTAAACCATCTTCTACATATCGCACTTGGTCGTGTATATCACGTGCTTGGGCAACTGTATTCTGAATGTCGAGGAAGCGACCACGGATCGCTGTCGTTGCAATTACAGAAGACATTTTAAACCTACGCTTTTTGATTTTTTCGATTGATTGTAGCTGAAAAAATTGCCATGTTTGTATGAACATTCATATTTAAATAGTGATCCAGATTCTTTTATGACCCCATCCAATTATCATGATCAATTTCAACAGATCGTGCGTGCGCAGCCGACCTTAATGCGCATCTTGCATCAGTTAGCACAATTGCACTCTGAAGCTTATGTCGCAGCGGGTGTGTTACGTCATGTGATCTGGGCGCATT
Organism: Acinetobacter sp. AR2-3; assembly: GCF_001878775.1. Taxonomy (NCBI): domain Bacteria; kingdom Pseudomonadati; phylum Pseudomonadota; class Gammaproteobacteria; order Moraxellales; family Moraxellaceae; genus Acinetobacter; species Acinetobacter sp. AR2-3. The sequence continues at coordinate 17,476 of NZ_MJIQ01000050.1, read as the reverse complement.
TACATGACTGGGAATATGAAATGAATCATACTGAGGTCGATGTGATTTTCTATGATGAAAATGAGCAGGCTCGCGTTATAGAACAGCAACTTGCAGATCGGTTAAAAGACTATTTTCCAGATATCAATTGGGATGTGACCAATCAAGCCTTTGTACATGAGTGGTATCGTACCGATCAAAATGAAAATATTGAGCCTTTAACTTCAATTAGTCATGCGCTGTCATTATGGCCAGAAACTGTCACGGCCTTGGCACTGCGCCTGAAAGATGATGAATTGGAGTTGATCGCTCCTTTCGGTTTAGCAGATTTATTTGAGTTAAAGCTGCGTTGGAATCCGAATTTAGTCAGTTATGCCGTGTTTGAACAACGCATGCTGAGCAAACAGTTTTTGCAAAAATGGCCCAAATTATCCCTAATAGAACAATAAAAAAAGCCTGCTGATGCAGGCTTTTTTGATGATTACTTTTTACAGGGTGGTTTCGTTATATTTCTTGCTATGACGAATCGACAAGATCGCAGTAATGGTCAGCACCAACACAATAAAGCCCAGTGAAATCCAAATTGGCATATGGAACACATCCAGCATGAGCATCTTAAAGCCGATGAATACCAAGATAATGCCTAAACCATACGGGAGATAATGCATCTTGGTTGCTGCACCAGACAACAAGAAGAACATCGCACGTAGACCCAAAATCGCCATTAAGTTTGCAGTCAACACAATAAATGGATCAGAGGTCACCGCGAAAATTGCAGGAATGGAATCCACCGCGAAAATTACATCCGACGCTTCAACTAAAATCAACACCAAGAACAGCGGCGTTGCCCACAAGATGCCGTTTTGACGGACAAAGAACTTGTTGCCATGCAGTTGCGGGGTAATCCGCATATGTTTACGCAACCATTTTAAGATCGCCATATCTTCGATATTGGTTTCTTCTTCGTTTTGTCCTTTGAAGAATTTGAAGCCCGTATACACCAGGAACGCACCGAAGATATACAGAATCCATGAGAACTCTTGTACGAACCACGCGCCAATAAAAATAAAGATGGTACGTAGAATAATCGCACCCAAGACACCGTAAAGCAGTAATTGGCGTTGTAATGCAGGTGGGATGGCAAAAGCAGCAAAGATCATCAGCCAGACAAAGACGTTGTCAACGGCTAAAGATTTTTCAAGTAAATAACCTGCAAAATACTCCATGACCTTTGTATTGGCCACAGTAACACCTGCAGTTTGTTGTAAATACAGCCAGAGACCTGCACCAAAGAGTGATGCGACGGAAACCCACGCAATACTCCATAACGCGGCGGTTTTGATTTTAACTTCTTGACCTTCTTTTTGTTTAAAGCCTAAAAAGTCGATTAGTAGCATCACGGTAACAATGCCGAAAAAAGCAATGTATAGCCATAAATTGCCGATAGATTCCATGAAATCCTCCACATCGGACGACTGGCCATAAAAAAACCTTGACCAGTTGCCAGATGAAAAACATCTATAACAATATGATCAAGGTCTTGCCTACATCTTACTGTTCCACTTTTTTATATAAAGTGTGACTTCAAGATGCTCAGATACCGACTTTTTGCAAAGTGTAATGACGATATTCTGACACGTTTAAAAATTGAAATTTCATTCTTAAACGCTTGGAGGAGGCTACTCCCCTTGTTCAAACTAAATTTTGTTTGAGCGATGGCTCAATGTGCAGCAAGCATGACAGATTTTTGCTAAGACTACAATTTCATTTACAAAAATCATGCTTCAAGGCGCTTTCTTACCTAAGAAATCCGGATGCTGAATTAGATATAAGCTGATCAGAAAACCCAGACTAGCCAAGATAGCTCCTACCCAGCCAATACTATGTAATCCGATATGTGCCGTTACCAGACCGCCGAGTAAGGCACCGCCGCCAATCCCGACATTGTACAGACCTGAAAAAATCGCCATGGCGACATCAGTCGCATCGGAAGCCAGATTTAAAGTCTTGGCTTGTAGGGCCAGACTAAACCCAATAATGCTGATGCCCCAGATTAACGCCAGGCTATTGAGCTGAAATAAACCCTGAGACAGTGGCAACAATAACAGTAGTGAAATCCCTAGCCCGAGTGTAAATAACGGGATGGTGAGTCGGGGAAAATGCGGTGCAAAGCGGCCAAATACATAAGAGCCGATCAGGCCCGCACCACCATAAATCAGCAATAAGCTGGTGGTCTGCGCAGAGCTGAATTGCGCAATATTCAGCGCAAAGGGTTCAATATAACTATAGGCGGTAAATTGCGCACTAATCACAAGCACGGTAAGCGCAAAGACCAGCATCAGGCTGGGACGTTTCAGCAAGCTCTTTAAACTGCTGAGTGAACCTGAATTGACACTTGGCAATAAAGGCAAGGTTTTGGCCAGCAATACGCACACCACGCTCGCCACAACTGCGATCAAAGCAAAACTATTGCGCCAGCCATAGGCCTCCCCGACCATTCGGCCAAAAGGAATTCCCAGAACCATGGCCATGGCGGTACCGGTAGCCAATAAGCCCAGTGCCTGAAACTCTTTGCCCTTTGGCGCAACCCGCACGGCAAGCGATGCCGTAATTGACCAGAACAGTGCATGCGCCACGGCAATACCAATCCGGCTCAGCACCAGAATGCTAAAGCTCCAGGCAAAATAGGACAGCACATGACTGAAAATAAACACTGCAAATAAAATCATCAGCAGAAAGCGCCGTTCAATATTTTTGGTCAGTAACATCATTGGCAAAGAAAGCAGCGCCACAACCCAGGCATAAATTGTCAGCATCCACCCGACCTGGGTCGGTGACATGGCAAAACTGGTACCAATATCACTTAATAGCGCCACCGGGATAAATTCGGTGGTATTGAAAATAAAGGCAGCAGAGGCTAAAGCAATCACACAGACCCATTGACGTGTCACCGAGGAGGTGGAAGAAGAGCTGGACATACATATCTGATAAAAAGAACCGGCCGGCAGTTTAAACCTATTGAGCAAAATGCGGTATTGGTCAGAAGGACAGATTCACAATCCTTTAAAAGAAATCTAACAATAGAGCAGGGAAAAATATGTCAGTCTGGCTTAAAAACAAGGAGAGGATCGGCATGTTGATCGAGCATCAGCAACAGGGCACTGGAGGTTTATGGTTTGTAGAGCCAAATGAAAAACGTCTGGCAGAAATGAGTTATTCCAGAGTAAATGAAGATCAATTAGTGATTGAACACACTTGGGTCGATGACAGCCTACGCGGACAGCACGTCGGGTATTATCTGGTCGAGACCGCTGTGAATTTTGCCCATGAACACGGCATCAGGATTATTCCAAAATGTCCTTTTGCCAAATCCGTGTTCGAGCGAGAGCCTCGCTTTAATGATGTTTTATAATTTTAAAATGACAACAAAGGTTTAGATTCGTATGGAAATTAAATATCAAGATTCAAAACGTGGTGGTGTATTTTTTATGGAAGATCAAGGACGTCGCCTGGCGGAGATCACTTATCAATGGCGGGGCGATGCCGTCATCATTGCCGATCATACCTGGGTCGATGATTCCCTGCGTGGCCACGGTATTGCCCGAAAAATGCTGGATGTACTGGTCGATTTTGCCCGTGAAAAAAGTTTAACCATTATCCCACAATGTTCCTATGTGGATGTCATGTTTAAACGTGACCAAAGTCTGGCCGATGTCGCAGCAACGACTATTTAACCATCCAAGGGGATTTCCCGAAAGAGAGATGGAGTCTTTCTTTCAAGGCAGGAATCAATATAACCTGTAACAGGGTATATAAACCGAAACCTGCCATCACCCCGGTCATCGCCCAGAAAATTTCTTCAAACTGTTGCAGCATCACTAAAATTGCCATGATCAGCAGGTAACTGGCATGAAAATAAATACGATGTCCAACAAATTTCAAGATCGTCCAGCTAATAAAAATTGAACTGATCAGCAGATTAGTTTGAGCGCTGAATTGCCAATTATTTAAAGTGATGATCAGGATAAAACACACACATAACAAGGCGAGGGTTAAAATCAGATCTTTTAACATCAAGTGATCCTCATGTTCATGGTAGGTGTATGAAAATATTCGTTTAATAATTTAGGCACTATTGTTAAAAGTTTAATCCAGAAATGCAAACTGAAAACCGTGTAAGCAAAAACGGATATTTGCTTAAAAAATAGTCGAATTAATTTAAAATTATTGATTAAATTGTGTTTTTAATTCTTCCCTCTAGAGAGATGGCATGATGCTACAGCTTTGCTATGCCAGTGAACGCATAGAATCTGAACAAGAGTTGTTACAAGATTTGAGCGATATTTTAGCCACTGCCCGGAAGTTCAACCTTCAGCATCAGATTCATGGGGTGTTGTATTATTCCCATGGCAAATTTTTCCAGTGCCTTGAAGGTCAGGCTGAAGTAGTGGAAAGTTTATTTCAGAGCATTTGTCAGGATCTCCGCCATCACAATGTCTTACGTTTTGCAGATGTAATGGTAGAGCAGTCCCATTTCTCGGAATGGTCAATGAAATATGTGCATAAACACAGTGAAATTTCTTCTTTATTTTCACGTTTAGGTTTTAAGCAATTTGATCCGCATGCCTTACAGCAGTCAGGAATTGCCGAATTCCTCAAAGTACTGTATCGCCTGGAAGAAAATCAGGCCAGTCTGGCATCGCCAAAAGGCTATAAGCAGCGTGGTTATGTCCCCTATTTCTGATCTGAGGGGTAAATGCTGAAAATAAAAAAGTCCGCATAGCGGACTTTTTTGTCTGATGTGGATTAGCTCATGTCAATCATGACTTTTAAGGCCTTTTCATCGGAGGCATGTTTAAACACATCATAGGCTTTTTCAAAATCGGCAAATTTAAAATGATGGGTCGCCAGTTTTTCTAGGGGCAATTTTCCGGAACAGCAGGTTTTCAGCAGCATGCCTGTGGTATTGGCATTCACCAGACCGGTGGTGATGGTCAGGTTTTTAATCCAGAGTTTGTTCAGTTCAAAACTCACCGGTTTACCATGTACGCCGACGTTGGCAATATGCCCGCCCTCTTTCACGACATGCTGGCAAATATTCCAGGTAGGCTCCACCCCCACTGCTTCAATGGCACAGTCGACCCCGCGTCCATCGGTAATCTCTAAAATCTTTTGAATGGCATCTTCTTTGGCAGAGTTGATGGTATGTGTTGCGCCGACAGTCTTGGCAAATTCCAGTCGGTTATCATCCATATCTACCATAATAATATTAGCGGGTGAATAAAACTGTGCAGTGAGCAGACAACTCATGCCGATTGGCCCTGCTCCGACAATCGCCACATTGTCGCCCGGTTTGACATCGCCATATTGCACGCCAATTTCATGTGAAGTTGGCAGAATATCTGAGAGGAATACGGCCACATCTTGATTCAGGCCTTCGGGTAAATGATAGAGTGAGGTATCGGCAAAGGGCGTGCGTACATATTCGGCATGGGTACCATCAATCATATAACCCATGATCCAGCCGCCTTCATTGCGGCAATGTGCATAGAGCTGTTTCTGGCAGTTTTCACAGGTCCCGCAGCGGCTAACACAGGAAATAATCACCCGGTCGCCCTTTTTGAAGTTCTGCACGGCGGAACCGACTTCTTCCATAATACCAATGCCTTCATGGCCAAGAATTCGGCCATTAAAACTACCTTCTTTTCGCGTGGCCTCCTGCTCAATTTCCGGGTTTTTGCCTTTCCAGATCCCGAGATCGGTACCGCAGATGGTGACTTTTTCGAGTTTAATGATGGCATCGCCGGGATGCAAAATGGTGGGAACTGGGCGGTCTTCAAAGCGGATATCATTTGCGCCGTAATAGACCATCGCTTTCATCGTTGTCATGACACATCTCCTAATGGAGTGAGGAATGAGAATGACCTGACTCAGCGAGAATAATGAACGCCTCGATTGCTTTTATACAGTGACAGCGATGGGCTGATTCATGATCTGGCTTTCAGGCCTATAGATACCTGTGTTCTTCTCGATTGTGCCTTGAGTGATATGGCGCTGCAATGAGTCTTGTGTACAGATTGCAACAAAAGATCATCCGAGATAGTTCAGAGATAAATCTGCTCTTTGGGTCAATGTTAAAATCATAGGATTTCAGGATCAGAACAGCCCTTCACTTTTTCTCAATCAACGTTTTAATATGCTAAAAAAAGCCCGCTAGGCGGGCTTCTTCACTTCACTTAAATCTGTTTTATGCTTGTAAAACAGTTATCAGCTTCTGATGCAAACCACCAAAACCGCCATTCGACATAATTACTACGGCATCGCCCTCACCTGCTTCTGCCACCACGGTCTGAATGATGTCATCCAGTGTACGTGCAACTTTGGCCTTGTTTGGCGCAGCCTCAATGACCGGTTGCAGATCCCAGTCCAGTCCTTCCGGTTGATACCAGATCACTTCATCGGCCAGACGTGCTGAATGAGCCAAGCCATCTTTATGACTACCAATGCGCATGGTATTGGAGCGCGGTTCAATAATTGCCCAGAGTTTGCGTTCACCCAGACGTTTGCGCGCGCCTTCTAAGGTCGTATCAATCGCCGTCGGATGATGGGCGAAGTCATCATACACCTCGATACCACGGACTGTGCTTAATAGTTCCATACGGCGTTTCACCCCGCCAAAATTGGACAGTGCTTCACAGGCAGTTTCAATCGATACACCAACGTGCTCGGCAGCGGCAATGGTGGCGAGTGCATTGGCCACAGAATGCTGTCCGGTCATATTCCATTGTACTTCACCTTTGACAACGCCGTGTTGCAGGACTTTGAAATGTGAACCGTCTGCTGATAACTGTTCTGCATAAAATTCAGATTTTTCATTGGCATCCAAACTGGTGCGCACTACAGGCGTCCAGCAGCCCTGCTCCAGCACTTCATCAATATTGCTCTCAGTAATCGGCGCGATAATCCGGCCTTCACTTGGAATGGTACGAACTAAATGATGGAATTGCTTTTGAATTGCTGCCAGATCATCAAAGATATCGGCGTGATCAAATTCCAGGTTATTTAAAATTGCGGTTTTTGGATGGTAATGCACGAACTTGGAACGCTTGTCGAAGAAAGCAGAATCGTATTCATCGGCTTCGACACAGAAATATTTCCCACCACCGAGACGCGCACTTTCCGAAAAGCCTAAAGGTACACCGCCAATCAGGAAGCCCGGCTCCAGACCGGCTTGATCCAGTACCCAAGCCAGCATGGTGGTGGTCGTGGTTTTACCATGCGTTCCGGCGACACCCAATACGTGTTTGCCTTGTAGGACATGATCAGCCAAAAACTGCGGACCTGAAATATAAGGCAGGCCTTCATTCAACATATATTCGACTGCATCAATACCACGCTTCATGGCATTACCGACAATCACCAGATCCGGATGTGGTTGCAAATGACTGCGGTCATAACCCTGCATTAAAGTAATGCCAGCATTTTCAAGTTGGGTCGACATGGGTGGATACACATTCAGGTCTGAACCTGTTACCTGGTGGCCCAGATCGCGTGCAAGTAGCGCTAACGAGCCCATAAAGGTGCCACAAATACCCAAAATATGCAGATGCATCTACTTCACTCCGTTCCTGTCTGACCCATCACTTTATATTGGTGCTGTTGTCATGATTTATTCAATTTGCAAGCAACGATAGCAAGGCTTTAGCTGAAAAGATAGTGAAAATTCTGGCCTTGTTGTGGGATTTTTTAAATCCTGTTTCACGGATAAATTCAAAGAAAATTTCAAAGCGATGCAATATCTTTTCGCCAAATAAACCGTAAAATAAGTTCGACTTTTTTGCAGAGTGCATGCAAATGCTGCCGGCTTTATTTCTTCTGGTAATTGCCAACTGTTTTATGACCCTGGCCTGGTATGGGCATTTAAAATTTTTGCCGCATGATGCACCGCTCTGGCAAGCGATTTTATTCAGCTGGGCCATTGCCCTGTTTGAATATAGTCTGATGATTCCGGCGACCAAATTACTGGCGCAGCAAGGACTGGCGGTGGGTCAAATGAAAGTCACCCAGGAAGTCGTGACCTTACTGGTCTTTGTTCCTTTTATGATTTTCATGTTTAAACAGCCCTTTAAACTGGATTATCTCTGGGCCGCTTTATGTCTGTGTGGATGCGTCTATTTTGTCTTCCGTACCCCTTAACTTGATCTAATGGCTCAGCTGAATCAGGGGGAAATGGCTTCTAAATTCAGAAAGTAATTTCTGCCGATCAGGTTCAAATTCCAGTTTATTCAGGCAGCGCTGGATCAATTCAATCGCCATTATTTCTGCAGCCTGTTTTAGTTCAGGTTCGGGTACGTTATGTTGAATCATCGCTAAACATTTCAATATTCTCTGATTGAGTTCAATACAGCCCACACAATCTCGGGCCATCGGGGCAAAACTACTGTAAATCAAATCCCCGAGATCAAAGATATCCACACTGATATGCGGACAATCCCGTTCCGGTAAATCTTCGGCGGCCTTGCTGTCAATCAGGATTCGGGTTAAGGCATCGACGGCATTAATCGCTGATCCAACATCGTTCACTGCGGGAGACATCGCCTTCTGCCCTACTTCGCTCATCACCACCACACCAAAACGCGGGTCCTGTAAAAAGCTGCGATTGGTTTCAATGATTACATGATTCAAAATGGAGTTTCGGATCTCCTGCTGCTGTTCCGGGCTGAAATCGCGGTCGCTATAGACCTCTGCCAGTGCCGTCATTGGATCCAGAAATTTTCCGGGTAGCTGGGGAAGATGGATATGCAGCTGCTGGCTGACGGCCAGTTGCTCCAGTCCTTCACTATTAAAATTGGTGAAATAGCCGGTCTGGGTACTAAAAACACGAAAGGCAACTGCTTGCTCTGGGCGTTGTCCGGTGGCACCAAAATTCGGCTGATGTCGAAACTCCGCCAAGGCGGTAGAAGCAGCGACTTCAATTTTGTGAATGGTGGTGGTGAGGTTGCCTAGTTGCGACAGGGTGTGTACCCAGCGAATCAGGATATAAATCAGGTACATCAATACCAGAATGGTACTGATAAACAATACAAATCTGCCTGCAGGACCGTAATAGCCAAGCCCGAGCGCAATCTTGGCAATCACAGCATAAATAAAAGCCGAGATAAAACTGCTGATGGCAAGGCGGGTATTGTCATCACTCATCATCAGCTGATAAGCACGTGGTGTCCCGCTGGATGAGGCAGACGCAAAGGCTGCGACCATAATCGACAGGGAAAAAGTGGTGACTGCCAGCATGCTGGAGGCAATAATATCTAGCAGGCTGCTCAGGGTTTCAATACTGATATTGGGAACAGTGCTGGTCGGGATGAAATAGCGACTGGCGATTGCAAACAGCGAGAAAAAGGTCGCAAAGAGGGCGCCAAGGGCCGGCATCAGCCATAAGTTTTCTGAGGGGTTCTGTAGCCAGATTTTTAGTTTGTACCACATAAAAATGCCCTGCCAATGTATAGGTTTTAGTATTAAGTTATTCATTGCAAAAAAGTTTTATCTTGATAGTTATACTTTTTTTTAATGTGATGTATGTCCTATTTTTGTATTTTTAGCCGCAAAATTATTTTTTTATTTTCGACTATTTTCCAAATAGATAATTTTAATTCTTAATTGTTGAGCTGAACTTTAGACCAAATCAATTTCAGTCTATAATGAGTACTCCTATTCAAGCTTGGCTCTCTCGTCGAGATTTATCTTTTCTTACTTTAATCTCTGGAAAATTTGCAATGAATGCGGCTGCTGCACAAGATACTCCTCTCGTAGGTATTATCATGGGTTCTCAATCAGATTGGGCAACTCTCGAACACACTGCCAATATGCTCAAGCAGCTTGGTGTCCCATTTGAAGCCGAAGTTGTTTCTGCACACCGTACCCCAGACCGTCTGTTTGAATATGCTGAACAAGCGCGTGATCGTGGTATTCAGGTGATTATTGCCGGTGCAGGTGGTGCAGCGCATTTACCGGGTATGTGTGCGGCGAAAACTGATCTGCCAGTTTTGGGTGTACCGGTGAAATCTTCGATTTTAAACGGTGTTGATTCATTGTTGTCTATTGTGCAAATGCCCGCCGGTATTGCAGTCGGTACCTTGGCGATTGGTCCTGCCGGTGCCACCAATGCTGCCATTATGGCCGCGCAAATTCTGGGTTTGACCCGTCCAGAGATCGCAAAAAATGTTGCAGATTTCCGTGCAGCGCAAACAGATAAAGTGGCAAGCAACAATATTCCAGGCCACGTTTAAGTCGAGACACAGATTATGGATAAAACCATCGGTATTTTTGGTGGCGGTCAGCTGGGTCGTATGATGGCGCAAGCGGCACTTCCATTAAATATTCAATGTACATTTTTTGAAGCCAGCACAGACTGCCCTTCTGCTGCTTTGGGCCCGGTGATTTCGAGCCAAGCTGAAAATGGTCTGCAAGACTTTATTAACAGTGCAGATGTATTTAGCCTGGAATTTGAAAACACGCCCCTTGCAGATGTCGATGTACTGACACAAAGCAAGCAATTGCATCCACCACGTCAGGCTTTAGCGATTGCCCAGCATCGTCTGTCTGAAAAAGCCTTGTTTGATGAACTGGCAATTCCGGTTGCACCTTACAAAGCGGTCACTTCACTGGAAAGCTTACAGGCGGCCGTAGCGGAACTGGGCTTGCCGATCGTACTGAAAACTTCACGTGGCGGTTATGATGGTAAAGGCCAATTCGTTTTACGTTCGGCCGATCAGATTGATCAGGCTTGGGCAGAATTGGGCCCTGCAGGTGAACTGATTGCTGAAAGTTTTGTGACTTTCTCGCGTGAAGTTTCAATCATTGCAGTACGCGGCCAAGATGGTGATGTCAAAACCTGGCCATTGGCTGAAAATCATCATCATAACGGCATTCTGTCACACTCGATTGTGCCTGCACCGAACAGTGCAGATTTGCAGCCAGTGGCGCAAGATTACATCACCCGTCTGCTGAATCACTTGAACTATGTCGGTGTCCTAACCCTTGAGCTGTTTGTGACAGACAAAGGCCTATATGCCAACGAGATGGCACCACGCGTGCATAACTCGGGGCACTGGTCGATTGAAGGCGCCGTATGTTCGCAATTTGAGAATCATGTACGTGCGGTGGCTGGTTTGCCTTTAGGTTCAACTGAAGTGATCCGTCCCACTGTCTTGGTGAACATCATTGGTCAGCATCCAAAGTCTGCCGATGTTCTGGCTTTGGAAGGTGCACATTTGCATCTGTACAACAAGTCAGAGCGTGAAGGTCGCAAGATTGGTCACATTACCCTGATGCCAAATGACAGCGTGCAATTGTCTGCGCTTTGTCGTCAACTGGCGAAAATTTTACCGAATCCATTGGCATTGAGCGAAGATATGACCATCTAGGCTTTAACTTGCTGATAAAAAAAGCGATCACTTTGGTGATCGCTTTTTTATTTATCTGTTTTCAGGCATGATTGCGCCTCTTTAAAAATGCCTGCCATTGGTCGGATCATTTTTTGAATCAATTGCTTATAAACTGATCAATTGAGTATAAATATAACAATTCAATAAAACCTTTTTTACAGCTGAATTTTGCCATATTCACTTGTAGATAAGCCTGAAATCAAAGTTTGAATTTAAAACTGGAAAGTGGTTTTGAATTTAAATTCATAAAAATAAATTCAAATTTAAATCGGACTTTAAATTTAAACTTGCGCTTTTAAATTCAAAAAATATGAATTCAAATTTAAAATTGGATAAATAAATTTAAAGTTTTTGAATTTAAAAATATTAGCCCATTATTCAAATGACTTTAAAACAAAAAACGAGTGTAATTAGAGCATGTTGATGATTGTGACTCACTTTTCCTGAAACAAGTTATCCCCAGTATTTTTTAAATTCAAAACTAATCTCAACTGTTTTGAATTTAAATTTAAAAATTCTGCTGATTTGAATTTAAAGCAGGCTTGTGGATAAGTCGTGTTTAAATTTAAAGATTACAAAATGAATTTAAAAGTGTAGGAATTATGAATTTAAATTTACGCATTGGCGCTTTAATTTTCATCATGAGCTGCTAAGGTAGAAACATAATTCAAAATCTAAATATTCAAGGGTCTTATGCAACGGCTTGCACTTTTTGTTGGTTCTGTGGTCTTGGCTGCTTCACAGGCACAGGCTGAACTTATTATTAATGGTCAACGTGTCACGCCGACTGATTTGACCTCTAGTTCAAATATCCCGAATTATGCCTCCCAAAATAATTTTCAAAACTGTCTCGCCAATTTGCGCAGTCAAGCTGTTGCTAGAGGTGTAAGGGGCAGTACCTATGATCGTTATACCCAGAATTTAAACCCGGATTATTCAGTGATTGAACGCCTGAATTACCAGCCTGAATTTTCTACCCCGATTTGGGATTATCTGTCTGGTTTGGTGGATGAAGAGCGGGTTCAGCTCGGCCGGCAAAAATTACAGCAACATCGTGAGGTGCTCAATCGTGTTGCTGCCACCTATGGTGTACCTGCAGAAACGGTAGTTGCGGTCTGGGGTGTCGAAAGTAATTTTGGTGATATTTCTGGGAAATATCCTTTATTACAGGCTTTAGGAACTTTGAGCTGTGAAGGTCGTCGCCAAAGTTATTTCCGTGGTGAGTTTTTTACTACCATGAAACTGTTACAGCGTGGCGATGTACGTGAAGAACAATTAAAGGGTTCTTGGGCAGGCGCATTTGGTCATACCCAGTTTATGCCATCGACTTATGATGAACTTGCAGTTGATTTTGATGGTGATGGCCGACGTGATCTAGTTTCAAGTATTCCGGATGCACTGGCATCGACCGCTAACTTTTTAAGCAAGCGTGGCTGGCAGAGCGGACAACCTTGGGGCTTTGAAGTCAAGATCCCTCAAGGCATGTCGGTTTCCGGTGAAGGCCGACGAAATAAAAAATCCTTGAGTAGTTGGATCAATCAAGGGGTGGTTCGTGCCGATGGTTCGGCATTGGTTCAAGGGAATTTATCGCAATCCTCTCAAGCCGGATTGCTTGCACCTGCAGGCCCGAGTGGCCCAGTATTTTTGGTATTTAAAAATTTTGATGCCATTTATAGCTATAACGCGGCAGAAAGTTATGCCTTGGCGATTGCACATTTATCCGATCGCCTGCAAGGTAAAGGTTCATTTATGGCCACATGGCCTACTGATGATCCGGGAACTTCGCGTGCAGAACGTCGTGAGATCCAGCAATTTCTGTTAAACCGTGGCTATGATATTGGTGCGGTGGATGGTCTGATTGGAGATAAAACCCGTCAAGCGATTCGTCAGGAACAGCAGCGTTTGGGCTTGAGTCCAACAGGTCGTGCTGGTCAGCAGATTTTGCGGGCCTTTAGAAATGAAAATGCCAAACGCATGATGCAATAAAGAATATTGAAAACGAAAAAAGGTCTGCATTCATGCAGACCTTTTTTGATGACTGTTTTTGAGTAGTTATGTAGCTATAGAGTCATGCAAGATAATAGTAATTCGCTGAATTTAAACAGCAGTAATGGTGCCAAGGACGCGATAGCCAGCGGCACCAGTGACTGCAGGCAGGTTACCATTCAGTTGATTCATAAAACGCATGGCCAGCCAGGCAAAGGCAGTAGCTTCCACCCAGGTCGGACTGAGGCCCAGATCGGCGGTAGTCTGTACGCTCCATTCATGTTTGCGCAGGCGCCAGCGCAACTGCTCCAGTAAATGTGAGTTATAGGCACCGCCACCACAAACAAAAACCTGTCCGGTATCCATGCCAGAGCGGTAAATTGCTTTTTTAATGGCACGGGTAGTGAGCTTTAATAAAGTCGCCTGTACATTTTCTGGAGTATCTTCCAGTTCATCGTATTGCAGGTCATTGCGCCAGTCAGCAATCTGTTCATCCAGCCATTCCAGGTTGAAATCTTCACGACCGGTACTTTTCGGAGGTTCTTTGGAGAAGAATTCGTGTGACTGCAAGCGATCAAGCAAACTGCGAATCGGGGTGCCATAGGCTGCCCAGTTGCCATTTTCATCAAAAGGCTGACCGGTATAACGGGAACACCAAGCATCCATCAAGATATTGGCCGGTCCGGTATCAAAACCATAAACCTCTTCAGGCTTCCCGGCAGGCAGCAGGCTGACATTGGCAATGCCACCCAGATTTAAAATTACCCGGTGAATGCTGTCATGCTGGAAAATATCCTGATGAAATGCTGGAACTAAAGGTGCTCCCTGACCACCTGCCGCCAGATCACGACGACGGAAATCTGAAATCACCGGAATCTGAGTAATTTCAGTAATGATGTTCGGGTCACCAATTTGCAGGGTGAAGCCATGTTCAGGACGATGCCGGATGGTCTGGCCATGCGAGCCAATCGCCTTAATTCTGGATTTATCCAGGTTATTTTTTTCAATCAGCGCATTAATACCATGACCAATCATTTGTGCCAGTGCAACATCAGCCTTGCCCAGGCGGTCAATTTCATTGTCATCTGGCAAGGTCAGTGCCATCAGCTCATCCCGAAGGTCAGGATCAAATGCCAAAGTGAGTGTGGCATGAAGCTGGAGTGGATCAAAAGAAGCAGCAACAATATCGACACCATCCATGCTCGTGCCGGTCATTACCCCAATATAGATCGCTGTCATGGTTATTCTTAAACCTGCAATATGCTGAAAAAGTGTTAGTATATCGCACAAATTGAGTAACTGATGTATTGGATTTTGTGATGTCAAATTTCCTGCCGGCTGAAGAACAACTTGCCCTCATTCAACGAGGCACCCACGAAATTATTTCTGAAGAAGATCTTCTCAAGAAATTAAAATTGAATCGTCCATTAAAAATTAAAGCGGGTTTTGACCCGACTGCGCCTGATTTGCACTTGGGCCACACGGTTCTCATTAATAAGTTAAAAGTATTCCAGGATTTGGGTCATGAAGTGTTGTTCCTGATTGGTGACTATACTGCGATGATCGGTGATCCAACTGGTAAGAGCGCAACACGTCCGCCATTGTCACGTGAACAGGTTTTAGAGAACGCTAAAACATATCAAGAACAAGTATTTAAAATTCTTGATCCAAACAAAACCAAAGTCGTGTTTAACTCGGAATGGTTTGCACAAAAAACTGCGGCTGATTTAATTCAATTGGCATCACAGCAAACGGTTGCACGTATGCTTGAGCGTGATGACTTCACCAAGCGTTATAATAATCAACAACCGATCGCGATTCATGAATTTTTGTACCCATTGGTACAAGGCTATGACTCTGTTGCGCTGGAAGCAGATGTTGAATTGGGTGGTACAGACCAAACCTTTAACCTGTTGATGGGTCGTACCTTACAAGGTCGTTATGACCAAGAAGCACAAGTATGTATCACAGTGCCAATTCTTGAAGGTTTAGATGGCGTCAACAAGATGTCTAAATCTTTAGGTAACTATATTGGTGTATTTGATGCACCGGGCGCGATGTACCAGAAAGTGCTCTCAATGCCGGATGCATTGATTGAGCGTTATTTTGATCTGCTGAGCTTCAAAACCATTGAAGAAATTCAACAATTGTTAAAGGAAGTGGCAGAAGGCCGTAACCCACAGGAAGTCAAAAAGATTCTTGCGCTGGAGCTGGTTGAGCGTTTCCACGGTGCAGAAGCGGCTGCCAATGCCCATAAAGGTGCGGGTAATATCATTACTGAAGGTGAATTACCCGAAGGTACGCCAGAAGTGACCATTTCACGTGGCGAGTTTGGTGGTGAAATCTTTATTACCTCGATTTTACGTGAGGCAGGCTTAACCAAAAATGCAGCCCAAGCTAAAGATGCATTAGGCCGTGGCGCAGTGAAAGTGGATTGGCAGACTGTAGATACAACGTATTCTGTGAAAGAGAACGTAACTTTGATTGTTCAAGCCAGCAAAAAAGCAATTGCTAAAGTCACTTTTGTTGACTAAAAATCGGATAAGTTATTGAAATAAAAGCAGGCTTAGGTCTGCTTTTTTTATTGATGTTCTATATTTAAAAATCAAATAAGTAAAGTCAAAAAAAACCCTATGAAAACAAGAGTTAATTTTTCCCAAATCACTTGCTTTTCATCTTTATTATGTATAGGATTTATTCATCTAGAGAATTCGTTTAGAGCATCTAGAGGGTAGTAAAAATAATAGTACTCCACAACTGAGAAAGTCTCTTTTCCAAGAGGCTCTTTTTAAAAGCTTTAAAGCGAATAACTATAATAATGACATAATGGATCGGGTAAAGATTCAATTCTAAGGAGGAGATTTTGGGAGAGATCTCTTCCTTTTTTATTTATTCTGATTGCGTAATCAAGATATAAATCTGCATGCCTACTCTTCTCGTTGAGCAACTAAACTTAAAATTAACTAGCAAATTGGGCTTAGGTGAATGACCTCTAAGAATGAGTTCATTTCAATTGACTGTGAAAAAAGAGCAAAACATAAAAAATTAAAACAAAGGTGATTGAATGTATCGCTATCCAACAGAAGATATTTTTGATGAACAGATCGATTGCATTTTACGGTTCTTATTTGAATACCAGCCGGTCGAACAAAAACAGCAAATCTATAGATCTGTCTATACTTTATTTATGCAGCTTGATCTGGCCGCGCATTACTTTTTATTTTCCCTGATTGAAGAGCAGTTACCGCGACGCGCGAAATTATTCTTTGTTGCCGAGGATTATCAGGGTAAGAAAGACATGATTGTAGAAGTTATGCAACACTGGCTTGGACAGTAACCACAGGAAAAAGTCGCTTAATGCAAAATAACAGGCTTTATCTTCTATATATAAGTGATCTAAGCATGGTTTTGGGATTCGAAAACTAAAAAATGAATCCCTCTTCTATATAGCAGCCTAAGAATAGGCTTTTATAAAAGCTTTTTACGTAAAAAATAACTCATAAATTGAAGAGTCTAGGATTTAGATCGGTTTGTTGGATAAGGTAGGGGAATTTTGGTTTTCTTTTGACGACCTAATTTAAATAAAAGACAAGATTTCAAAGTCAACAGGCTAAAAATACTGTTTTAAAGATTATTGTAATAGCTTTTAGGTCTAAATGGTTTTTCAGTTATAAAAATAAAATGACGTGTTTAGTGGGTTTATTGCATAAAAACGCTTAAAAATTAGATAAAAAAGCGATTTTTCAGTAATTTTTGTAGAAAAAAAAGACATACGTGAAAAATATAGTGAATTGGGGGTTGCAATGATTCTAAAATCCTCTAGAATGCACCCATACCGACGAGATAGACGGAAACGAACGAAGCAGAATGGCGGAGTTGTTGAGTTTATCGAAGTCCAGCTTCTGGCACTGACGAGGTGTTAGAAAGATCATTAAGAGATTATGAAGAACAACTTGTGTGGATTTTTACTGGTTGATCGATCGAAATTATTTTCATTGATTGATGGTAGAAATTACTCGAAGTTTATTTGAGAAATATTTGTCAGAAAATTGATGAGCCAAGATTGG